>CAIXXI010000375.1 GCA_903923345.1 uncultured Burkholderiales bacterium
GGCCGCGCTGGAGACCTTGCTGGACTCCAATCGGCCGCGCTTCGATGGCCGTATCACCAGTCGGATCGATGACTCGATCAAGCTCAGTGGCGATTCCGCCCTGGCCTTGTACCGGGTGGCTCAGGAGTCACTCACCAACATTCTCAAATATGCCCACGCGCGCGAAGTCAGGCTGGTCCTGGCGCGCCGCAATGACCGCATCGAATTGACGATTTCGGACGACGGCAGCGGCTTCGAACCGGCCCGCGTGCCTCACGGACACCATGGTCTGGCAGGCCTGCGCGATCGACTCATGGCAGTTCGTGGCCGCTTCGATGTCGAGTCGACACCCGGCGCAGGGACGCGTGTGTGCGCCAGCGTGCCCCGTTCGGCGTCGATCCGGCTTCAAGACGAGTCCACCCGGCCGACCAAGCGACCGGGTGATCGTTCCAGCGCGCCCGCGCCCCACCCCCGGCGCATCGCTGCGACGATGCCTGCATCGCGGCACGCTCCCCTTCATCCCTGATCAGAGAGGAACAGCATGAATAATCAAGGCAATACCCCGCTGACCGACCGCCCGATGGGCTTGCCACTGGGCGCCATGCCCGATCCTGGCATGACCACAAACGGCGCGATCGGCTCGGCCAACACACCCGGTGAACGCAAACTGGCCAGCGGTGAAGCCCTCCCCGAACTGCGCAGGCTGCTCGACGAGATGGCCGACCTGGCCCGAAGCACCCAGGGCGAGTTGCGCACCGACCTCGAGCGCCTGCTGGCACGGGCCCGGGATCGGGTTGCCAGTTCGCTGGAACAAGGCCGCGAAGTCAGGACCAAGGGCGTCGAACAGCTTCAGCGCGGCGTGGCCGTGTCCCGGGAGGCGGTTGTCGATCATCCTGTATCGTCAGTGCTCACTTCCGTTGCAACTGGCATCCTGATAGGACTGCTCCTCTCAAGACGGCGCTGATCCACAGGTCATTGACCCGACTGCGCCTCAGCGGCGCAGTCGAATAGGGCGTTCGCGCGCAGCGAGCCTCGGGCGTCGCCTCGACTCCTGCAACTGACAACGACCCGCCAGTTTCAGAAACTCATCATTGAGTAAACGCCCCGCTCCAAGCAGCAGCGCGGCGCGCCACTGCCGGAAGTGCTCTTCCAGGCGATCGGCCAGGCGAGTGTTCGACAGATATCCCACGACAGGCTCCGATGAGAAGGGTCAGCCAGACGATTGGCAAGTTCCCTGCCCGAAGCGCAGCCGGTGGCCGACGAGGACCTACCGGCTGACCGGTCAAAGGCGCCGTGGGTCGGCAAGCCCATCGGTAAAATTTAGACACAATCTTGAAACATTTGCGAACTTCCATCCTGACCTCGCGCAAGTCATTGATTCTGATGAATCACCTGAATGCCTCGCAGCCGGCATGAACCTTGCGATCCATGGTGCTCCGCAGCACAGTCGAAGGAGTCACCCGATGTCCGTTTCACTCCAGTTTCGCGCAGGTCACCAGCTGACCATGACGCCCTTCCTGCAGCGCTCTATCCAGCTGCTTCAGCTGTCCTCGCTGGAATTTCAGCAGCAGGTTCAGGAGTTGATGGGCACCAACCCTTTCATCGAGAACACCGAGCTGGAAGATGGCCCTGACGAGGCAGCGGATTCAGTCGCAAGCGACGCCGAGTCCGATGGCCCGGACATCGAGGCCCAAGCCAACGCCGAACTGGATGACGCCTGGACTGGCGAGAGCTTTGAGCTTCGCAGCAACCGCCCGGTCGACGATGACTGGGATCCGATGATGCGGGTGCCGTCGCGGCCGACGCTGCGCGAACACCTGCATCGTCAGGCGGGCTGCCTGCGGATCGGGCTGCGCGATCGGGTGATCCTGCAGACGCTGATCGATGCGGTCGATGCATCCGGCTATCTGACCACGCCCCTGGAAGAAGTCCTCCCCTTGTGCCCACCTGAAGTCGAGGCGGATCAGGATGACCTGCGCATTGCCTTGCTGAGGGTGCAGGCCATGGATCCAGTGGGGGTCGGTGCGCGTTCGGTTGCCGAGTGCCTGACGCTGCAATTGCAGGCCTGCGAACATGACCTGATGGCGCGTGACCTGGCCTTGAAAATCGTCAGTGATCACCTCGGTGTCCTGGCGGTCCATGATTTCCAGAGGTTGCAGAAACTCCTCGGCTGCGAGGCCTCGGCCCTGCAGGCAGCCACCGTCTTGCTGCGCAGCCTGACGCCGCGCCCCGGAGCGGGTTTCGGCAGCGAAGACACCCAGTTTGTGGTCGCCGATGTGATCGTGCAGCGTCACCTGGGAAAGTGGGTGGCGGTGATCAATCCTGAAGTCATCCCGAAGATTCAGGTCAGCCGCTTCTACGCCAACATCCTGAAAGGTCGCCGAGAAGGTGGTTCGGCCGTCTCCGAGCAGATGCGCGAGGCCCGCTGGCTGGTGCGCAATGTCGAACAGCGCTTCGAGACCATCCAGCGCGTCGCTCAGGCGATCATCGACCACCAGAGCCGCTTCTTCGAGTACGGCCCGCTCGCGATGCGGCCGCTGACACTGGGGGAGATCGCTGACGGCCTGGGTCTGCATGAATCGACCGTCTCGCGGGTGACCAGCCGAAAATACATGGCCACGCCCAGTGGCCTGTTCGAGTTCAAGCATTTCTTCGGCAGCCATGTCGAGACCGCCGCCGGGGCGCCCTGCTCCTCAATCGCCGTTCGGGCACTGATCACCGAACTGGTCGGCACGGAAGCAGCCGATCGCCCGCTCTCGGACATCAAGTTGACCCGCCTGCTCGAGCAGCGCGGCATCAAGGTGGCTCGCCGCACGGTCTCGAAGTACCGGGACGCGCTGCAGATCCCTTCAGTGGATGTTCGCCGGATGTCTCATCGGCCGATGCTCTGAAGGCCGAGTCCGGCTCGCGCACCATCGGGCCGGCTCGCACACCTTCAAAACGGCTCAGGGTCCGGGCTCACCGCCCTGACCGTATTCGCGCATGCGGTTGTACAACGTCTTGAGGCTGATCCCCAGGACCTCGGCGGTGCGCTCCCTGGAGCCGTCGTAACGATCGAGGGTCGCCAGAATCAGCTGCCGCTCCACCTGCGCGATGGTCGAGCCGATCCTCACCCGCACGCAGCCCTCCGAATCGGCACCCGCCCCGATCCGAGCCCCCCCGGCGGGATAACCCTCGGAGGCCTCCTCGGGCAACACCACTTCGTCGATTTCCTGCCCATCGGCCATGATGGCCGATCGCTGCACCACATTGCGCAGCTCACGGACATTGCCTGGCCAGTGGTAGTGACTCAACTGCTCCAGGGCAGCCGGCGAGAACTGCCGATCCGGGCCAGGCCCATCATTGATTGAATGCAGAAAGCTGGACGCCAGCAGGCCGATGTCATCCTTGCGTTCCCGCAAAGGCGGCAATCCAATCTGAAAGACATCGAGCCGGTAATACAGATCCTCACGAAGCTTGCCCGCCCGCACCGCGGCCAGCGGATTGCGGTTGGTTGCGGCGATGATCCGCACATCGGTCTCGATCGGGTCCTCAGAACCGACCCGGATGAAGGCGCCGGTCTCCAGGACACGAAGCAACTTGACCTGCAGCTCCAGCGGCATCTCGGTGATTTCATCGAGAAAAAGCGTGCCCTCGTGGGCCCGTTCGAAATGGCCTCGATGCTGGCGCATCGCGCCGGTGAAGCTGCCCTTTTCATGGCCGAACAATTCGCTCTCGATGAGCTGAGGCGAGATTGCACCGCAGTTGACCGCCAGAAAGCCCTTGTTGCGACGCCTGGACAGCTCATGAATCGTTTGTGCAACGACTTCCTTGCCAGTGCCGCTTTCTCCGACCAGCAGCACGCTGACGGCGGTCGGTGCAACCCGCTCGATCTGCTGGTAGACCCGCCGCATCGCTGCGGACGAGCCGATCAGTCGACCAAAAGAACCGCTGAGCTGAAGCGATTCACTCAGGGTGGCCAGGTGCTCGCGGATATCGTCCGAATGATTCAGTCGACCGAGCACCCGCTTGAGCTGAGCAATATTGACCGGCTTGGTCAGGTAATCGGCA
>CAIXXI010000376.1 GCA_903923345.1 uncultured Burkholderiales bacterium
TTGAACGCATGCAGCAGCGAGCTTGCACTCAGATGTCAGCGTGTCATCTGATTGAAGGAGCAGGGCATTGGGTGCAGCAGGAGCAACCTGAGGCCGTGATCGACTGCCTGTTGCAGTTTTTTAACAACACTTCCGGTCCGGGGCGCGCTTAGTCGACGCCTAAGGGAGCGCTCAGACCGGGCAGCTCGAGCACCGGCGCGCAGCGCAAAGCGGGTCAGCCGCCAGAAGTGCGCGTCCGCTGCGCGAGCGCCTGAGCGACCAGTGCATCAATCACTTCTCCCTGGCTCGAAAATTCGCCTGCTGCTTTGATTTTCGACAGTGCATCCCGCGTGGTCGCCTTGACCAGCACATTGATATAAACCTTGCGCGGTGGACGTCCGCGTCGCGTCAATGGGATGACAGTCGCTTCGATGTCGGCCGGCACGGAACCGGACTTCTTTCGAGTGGCCATTAGGAACGCCCTGATTAGGATCTGCGAGAGAGTAGCACCGTGGCATCGAGTCATTGCGCCCGTGTGGCACTCGGTGCGGGTCCCGAAGTCCCGACCCGGTTGCACTGAAAAGAGATCAAAAAACTAAAATCGAAAAATTATTTTTCTGCGTCTTGTCATCTGCGACCCGTTTTAAGTGAGTTACACTCGCCGCCGGCCTGACCGAGCTAATCGAACTGCTGGGTTGGTTGGCCAATCAATTTCGTGTGATTTCCGAATCTGCGGGAATGTCCTGGGCCTGTTTTGCGGGCCAACTCTTTCAATCAAGACAGGGGAATGAAGATGGTGAGCAATATTCTTGAAATGCTGGCGTCGGGCGTCGGCAAAGACCTGATCGGTCCGGCCAGCAAACTGCTCGGCGAGAGCGAGTCGGGCGTTCAGTCGGCACTGGGTTCGCTGATGCCTGTTCTGCTGGGTAGCATGGCTTCCAAGGCTTCTTCCCCGAGTGGCGCTGCCGACCTCTTCCGCACCGTGACTGGCGCCAATGTCGACACCGGCATCCTGGGCAACATCGCCGGCGCACTGTCCGGTGGCTCGAGCACCGATTCGCTGACCTCGGTGGGTGCAAATCTCCTCGGCGGCCTTCTGGGTGGCGGCGACAAAGTCTCCGGCCTCGGTTCGGCTCTGGCCTCGCTGGCCGGTATCAAGTCGTCGTCGGCTGGCACGCTGATGAGCCTTGCTGCACCCTTCCTGTTCAGCACGATCAAGAAGCTGGTTGCAAGCAATGGCCTGGATGCCAATGGCTTGGGCAATCTGCTGCTCGGTCAGAAAGCGCACCTCGCCAAAGCCAACGTTGATCCGCGTCTGGCCACTGCGCTGGGCCAGACCAGCTTCACCTCCTGGCTCGACAAGCTGCCCGCGACCCTGGCCGCTGTGGCGCCTGCCGCTGCACCGGTTCGTCCGGTTGTGACGGCTCCGGCTGCACCGGAATCGTCTGGCCTGATGAAGTGGCTTCCCTGGTTGGCCGCGCTGATCGGTGCCTTCCTGCTGTGGCAGTGGCTGGCACCCAAGGCTCCCGAGCCCGCGAAGACGGTTGCTCCGGCACCTGCAGTGGTTCCGGCGCCCGCTCCGGCACCCGCTCCGGTCGCAGCCGCTCTGCCCAAGTCGGTCTACTTTGAAGTCGACAAGACCGACATCGGCGACGAAGGCAAGAAGGCCATCGAAGAAGCCCTGGCCGCAATCGGCAAAGATGGCAAGGCAGCGGTCACCGGCTTCGCCGACAAGACCGGTGATCCGGCACGCAACGAAGAGCTGGCCAAGAACCGCGCCAAGGCGGTCAAGGACGCGCTGGTTGCAGCCGGTCTGCCGGAAGGCAACATCGAGATGCGTCCTCCCGAGTTCATCACCGACACCACCAACGATCGCGCAGCACGTCGCGCCGATATCAACAA
>CAIXXI010000377.1 GCA_903923345.1 uncultured Burkholderiales bacterium
CTCGTTCGGCACTCGCGCCAGAGCTATCCGGTGGGCCATCTGTCGACCATGTACTGGCTGGGCCTGCAACCCGGCGATGTGCACTGGACGATCAGTTCGCCGGGCTGGGCCAAGCACGCGTGGAGCTGCTTTTTTGCGCCCTTCAATGCGCAGGCCTGCGTGTTCATCTACAACTATTCGCGATTCAATGGCCCGGCCATTCTGGATGTGCTGGTGAAGTACGGCGTGAAGACGCTGTGCGCCCCGCCCACGGTCTGGCGCATGCTCATCCTCGAGGACTTCGCCAAGTACCCGGTGGCCCTGCGCGAAGTGATCTCGGCCGGGGAGCCGCTCAATCCGGAGGTGATCGAGCAGGTGCGCGCCGGCTGGAAGCTCACGATCCGGGATGGTTATGGTCAGACCGAGACCACCGCGCAGATCGGCAACCCGCCGGGTCAGGCGCTGATCCCGGGCTCGATGGGCCGCGCCCTGCCCGGTTATCCGATCGTGCTGCTCGATCCGGACGGACAGCCTGCCGACGAAGGTGAGATCTGCATCGATCTGTCGAAGCGACCGGTGGCGCTCATGGATGGCTACGCCGATGATGCCGACAAGACCACCGAGGCGATGCGCGACGGTCACTATCACACGGGTGATGTCGGCATGCGCGATGCACAGGGCTACATCACCTATGTCGGCCGCGCCGACGATGTGTTCAAGGCGTCCGGCTATCGCATCAGTCCGTTCGAGCTCGAAAGCGCGCTCATCGAACACCCCGCCGTGGCCGAAGCCGCGGTGGTGCCCTCGCCCGACGCGGTCCGCGGATTTGTGCCGAAGGCCTATGTGATCCTCGCCCCCGGGCATGAACCGAATGCCGACACCGCCCGGTCAATCTTCAAGTTCCTGAAAGACCGTGTTTCGGCGTACAAGATGATCCGGCGCATCGAGTTCTCGGACCTGCCCAAGACGATTTCCGGAAAGATTCGCAGGGTCGAGCTGCGTGGCCAGGAGAAGAACCGACCGGCAAGTGGTTCGCGCACGGCCGAGGAGTTTCTGGAGGAATCCTTCAGGTGAGGCGGGGGCGGGCGGGCGCCTTCCGGCGCGCCCGCCTCGCGCGAAACACTCAGTTGTTGAGCTGAATGCCCGCCTTGCGGATCACCTCTCCCCAGCGGTCGATTTCCGACACCATGTACTTGCCGAATTCTTCGGTCGACATGTCAGGCGCGCTCGACAGGCCGATCTGGGTCAGGCGGTCCTGAAACTCCTTGCTGGTCGTGACCGCGCGCACGCCTTTGTGGACATGATCGAGCACAGCCTGCGGGGTTTTGGGTGGCGCCAGAATGCCAACCCAGGCATCGGCATTCATCGGGAAGCCCTGCTCGGTCAAGGTCGGCACCTGAGGCGCACCGGCATGACGCTTGGGTGAGGCAATGCCATAAGCGGTGACCTTGGACAGTGCCGGGGTCACGACGACGGCCGGCGCCATCATGATGTCGTTCTGCCCGCCCATGACGGCCTGAAACGCCGGCGCGGCACCCTGATAGGGCACATGGAGCACATCGAGGTTGCCGCCCTGCGCCTTGAACATTTCCATGGCGACCTGTGAGGTGCTGCCCACGCCCCAGGAGGCAAAGTTGAGCTTGCCCCCTTTGGCAAGGGCCACGAGCTCCTTCAGATCCTTGGCTGGCAAGCCCGGCTTTCCAACGAGCATGAAGTTCACCATCGCGATCGGGACCACTGCCCGAAAGTCGCGCGCCTGGTAGGTCATCTTGGTGTAGACGTTCGGGTTGATCGAATTGGTGTCGGCCGTCGCCACCAGCAGGGTGTAGCCGTCAGGCGGGGAGTTGAACACCAGCTCCGAGGCGATCATGCCGTTGGCGCCTGCGCGGTTCTCCACCACCATCGGCTGACCCAGGCTGTTTCCCAGCTGCTGGGCCATGGCTCGAGCCGCCACGTCGGTCGCACCACCCGGCGGATAAGGAATCACCAGCTTGATGGGCTTGGTGGGCGCCCAGGCCTGAGCCTGTGCATAGGCATCCGGTGAGGCCATGCCCAGTGTGGTCACCAGTGCCGCCGCCAGCATCAGACCGATCCGACGCCTGCGCGCCGGGCAGTGGCCTGAAAGCCCGATTCGATTGTTTTCAGATTCCAGTGTCATGTCGCCTCCTGTGTTGTGGTCCATCAAATATCAACGCCCTTTGAACCGGGGTGGGCGCTTTTCGTTGAAGGCTCGGATGCCTTCGGTCCGGTCTTCGGTGGCGACCAGACGGCTGTAGGCCTCGACCTCGAAAAAGAGGCCGGTGCGCAAGTCCATCTGAGCGCCAAACTCGATTGATTTCTTGACCTGGCGGATCGAGATCGGGGCATTACCCAGAATGCGGCCGATCAGCTCGAGTGTGCGAGGCAGCAAGTCTTCGTCGCTGTAGACATGGTTGTAGAGTCCGATCGATCGGGCCTCTTCAGCACTGATGAGCTGTCCGGTGAACATCAGCTCCTTGGCCATGCGAGTGCCGACCGCGCGCGGCAGATGCTGCGTGCCGCCACCCCCGGGCATGATCCCGCGCGCCACTTCGGTGAAGCCGCAGCGGGCCCGTTCCGAAGCGATGATGAAATCGCAGCCCAGGGCCAGTTCCAGGCCGCCGGCCACCGCCGGGCCATTGACGCAGGCCACGGCCGGCACCGGGCAATCGTAGATCGCCCGCATCATCCGTTCGAACAGATAGTGCTGAGTATTGAACTGGTCGTCGCTCATCCCGTCGCGCTCCTTCAGGTCTGCGCCCCCGCAAAACCGCGAACCGACTCCGGTCAGCATGACGCAGCGATACCGATCCGGATCGGCTTCGACCGCAGCGAAGATCTCGATGAGATCCCGACCCATCTGGGTATTCATCGCGTTGGAGACCTCGGGGCGATTCAGAGTGATGCGCAGCAGCCCCTCAAGCGGCGAGTCGAGCAGCAGCGTGTCAAGCGTCGTGGGAAAGTCGTCTCGGGCATGGGGCATGGCGAAGCCTTCAGAGAGTGATCTGAGGAAATGTTCAGTGCGAGGGGGGAGTGAGCAGATCGTCGTGCTCACCAAGACTGGGGCCATTGCCGGCCAGTGGCGGGCGCTGGCCGTCAAAGGAAATCGGCAATGCCACAGTGGTCAGGTCACCGCGGGGCGTTGCGCGCAGCATCTCGAGCGCCGCGGTCTGCGGATGGGCAAGCACTTGATCAACCGTGTTGAGCGGGCCGCAGGGGATCGACTGAGCGCTCAGGCGAGCCAGACATTCCTCGGCAGTCATGGCCGCAATGGTCGGCTCGATCAGAGCCAGCAGTGCTGGCAGATTGCTGACCCGTCCGCCATTGGTGGCAAATCGGGGGTCGTCCACCAGCTCGGGCAGACCAATCTCGCGGCACAAGCGGCCAAACAGGACATCGTTGCCGGCGGCGATCATGATCTGCTGATCAGCACATCGAAACACTTGATAGGGCGCGATATTGGGGCTGCCGGATCCATTGCGCTGAGGCGGCGGACCCTCTGAAAGCCGGTCGGTCAACGGCACGGTCATCCAGGCCAGCGCAGTCTCGAACAGCGACACATCGACCACATGGGGCAGGCCGCCTGGCTGACGGGCGCGCTGGGTGAGTGCCGCCAGGATGCCGATGGCCGCCCACATGCCGGTGCCCATGTCGTTGATCGAGACCGGCACACGGCTGGGCTCATCGCCGGCATGGCCCAGGATGCTCATCATGCCGCTGAAGGCCTGGATCAGAGGGTCGTAGCCGGGTCGATCAGCCAACGGACCGTGGCGGCCGAACGCACCCATGTTGCAGTAAATCAGGTCTGGCTTGGCCGCAGTGAGCGACTGCGCATCGAGTGCATGCTTGACCAGCGCACCGGCCTTGAGGTTTTGCATCACCACATCCGCTTCACGCAGGATGAACTCGCGAACCGCGCCGAGCGAGGCAGGATCGTCGAAGTCTGCGGTCACGCTGGCCTTGCCATTGTTGACCGCGTGAAACATGCTCGCTGCATCACCGGTGAACGGCGGGCCCCAGCCACGCGCATAGTCGCCCTTGCCACGCGCCTCGACCTTGACCACCCGAGCACCGAGCTGAGCCAGGATATTTCCGGCAAAGGGCGCAGCCAGGCTGTGGCCGATCTCGACCACGCACACGCCATCGAGTGGCAAGGCCTGTCGGCGCACGCCTTGCTGTGAAGCTGCGTTCATGAAGCCTCCGCGATGTCGCTCACGCCGTAGTCGCGCGCTGCCGCCTGAGGACTCACATAGCCATCGAGGACATCGCTGATGACCGCTGCGCGATCGCGCTCGGCCGGATTGCCGTAACCGCCGCTGCCAGCCGGGCTCAAGGACACCCGATCGCCCTGGCGAAGGATGGCGGTCGCACCCTTGGGTGGCATGCTGCGCACCGCGCCACCCTGTTCGACCACCGTGCACAGGAAGGGCGCACCGGCGTGCCCGCCGAAGTAGCCTTCCGGGGCAAACTCACCGCGCTCACCTGCGACCGTGAACGAAGCCGTCTCGAACCCGACCCGATAGGTGCGGCGCGCGGTCAGCCCGCCCCTGTAGCGGCCTGCTCCGCCACTGTCGGGGACCAGCGCCCATTCCTCCACGGTGAGGGGCATCGTCTGCTCGATGTATTCCACCGGCAGCGATCCGGCATTGCCCACATACACGCGAATGCCATTGACGCCGTCCTGCGTCGCACGCGCGCCCATGCCACCGCCATGCGGCTCGACCATGCTCACGATCGGGCGGCCGGTACGACGCACCCGTTCGAGGTCGGGGTCGCGACCACCGAACACGCCCGAACAGGCGGCGCAATTGCTCTGGCCGATCACGCGATCGGGCACAGCCTGCGACAACGCCTTGAGCAGCAGGTCGATGACCCGGGGTGAAGTCTCGGTGTTACCACTCACGACCGACGCAGGGAACCGGCAATTGACGATCGTGCCCTCGGGCGCATGAATGGTGACCGGCCGATAGCAGCCCTGATTGATCGGGATCGAGGCATCGGTGATCGCCTTGACGGTGAACCAGGTGCTGTTGCAGGTCACCGCCAGCGGGCAATTGATGCCGCCCAGGCTCTGCTCGCCAGTGCCGGTGTAGTCGAAATGAATCTGGTCACCCGACACCGTCACCTTCACCTGTAGCGGCACCGGGTCGCCGGGCCAGTCAGCCGCATGAACGCCCTCGGCCCAGTCCTGAGCTTCATAGACGCCGTCGGGAATCGCGCGAATGGCCTCGCGCATGAGTGCCTCGGAATGATCGAGCGAACGCTTCATCGCATCGCGAAGCGCGGCGGCACCGTACTTCCTGCACAGCGAGCCAAGTCGCTGATCGCCCACATAAGTGCCGGCGTACTGCGCTTGAATGTCGAGCAATCGCCCCTCGGGATCGCGGGTGTTCTGGACAATGAGAGTCTTCACATCCGGCACGATCTCATCGTTGCGAAACAGCAGCACCGGTGGAATGCGAATGCCCTCGCCGAAGATGTCCCAGGTGTTGAGCATGTAGCTGCCCGGGGCCTGGCCGCCAATGTCGGTCCAGTGCCCACGGGTCATCACGAACGCAACGATCTGACCTTCGAAAAATACCGGTCGGGTCAACTGGATGTCGGGCTGGTGATTGCCGCCACCCAGATAGACGTCATTGCTGATGATGACGTCACCCGGCCTGAGAAGGTCCTTGCCAATGGTCTCGACCGAAGCCCGCGTCGAGATGACGGCAGAGCCCAGCATCGTGGGGATGTCGTTGCCCTGCGCCACGAGCTGCATGTCGGCATCGAATACCGCAGCGGAGGCATCTGCGCCCAGGTGCATGATCGGACTGGCGGCCGTTCGCATCATCGCGACCTTCATCTCGCGAGCAATGGAGTACAGCGAGTTTCGGACGATCTCGTAAATGATGGTTTCCATGCGCGTCTCAGAGGTGAATGTTGAGGTTGCCGGCTGCATCGACCTGAGCGTGCTGGCCTGCCTTGAAGATCACGCAACTGCTCGGCTCTTCGATAATCGCGGGCCCCTCGATCCGGTCGCCCTCCACCAGCGCTTCACGCTGATGCACCGGCAGCGTCTGCATGCGCCCCTCGATGTGCACCCGACGCTCACCGATCGGCTGTCGCGGTGTCGCCGAACCCGCAGGGCGGACGATGCCGCGCCAACCCGAAGCGACCTTGGCCTGAATCCGAAGATTCACCAGCACGACCGGCTGGTCCGGTTTGACGAAATTCCACATGCGCTTGTGATTGACCTCGAAGCTGCGTCGGATCTGATCGAGCAAGGCCGCTGGATCCGCATCGACGCCATCGAGCAGGGCGGTGTCGATCTCGACCGGAATTGAAGCCGGCTGACCGGCATAACGACAGTCGGCCCGAAACAGCATTTGCATGCCCTGGCCGGCTGCAGCCGGCCCGAAGGTGGCCGCAGCCTCGGCCTGAAGGGACTGACGCAGCTGTGCCAGTCGGTCGGCAGACACGGCGGGCAACTCGGTCTCCACCGCACGCTGCCCGTCAAACTGGCGATCGGCCATCACCATGCCCAGCGCACTGAACAGGCCCGGCAGTGGCGGCACGATGACCTGGCGAATCTCGAGTTCCTCGGCCAGATCGATTGCATGCACCGGCCCCGCCCCGCCGTAGCACATGTAGGCGAATTCGCGAGGGTCGAAACCGCGTTCGACGGTCATCAGCCGCATGGCCTGCGCCATCAGCGAATTGGAGACGGCCCGCACGATCCGTGCAGCCTCGACGATGTCCACCCCCAAAGGCTTGGCCAGATGCGCTTCGATGGCGCGTTCTGCTGCCGCCGGGTCGAGTCGGAACTCGCCGCCCAGAAAAGAATTCGGGTCGACGTAGCCCAGCACCAGATTGCAGTCGGTGACCGTCGGACGGGTGCCGCCGCGCCCGTAGCAGGCCGGTCCCGGATCGGCGCCTGCGCTTTGCGGGCCGATGTGCACGCCACCGCCGCTGTCGATCCAGGCGATCGATCCGCCTCCAGCGCCGATGGAATCGATGTCGATGGTCGGCGAACGCACCGCATAGGTGTGCAGCAGTGCCTCGGTTCGCAACTCGGGCCGCGCATCGCGAATCAGTGAGACATCAAAGGTGGTGCCGCCCATGTCGCCCAGCAGCAGGCCAGACAGTCCGGTCTGTTCGCTGCTGCGTACGGCGGCACTGACGCCACCCGCCGGGCCGGACTCCAGCAGGACGATCGGCTTTCGGGCCACCACATCCGGGCTGGCCAGCCCGCCATTGGATTGCATGAACAGCAACTCACCGCGAAACCCGGCTTCCCGCAACTGAGCATCGAACGAGGCGATATAGCGCGCGCAGACCGGCCCGAGCATGGCGTTCATCACGGTGGAGCTGGTGCGCTCGTACTCCTGCATTTCAGGATTGACCTCATGGGAGGCCGTGATGAATCGATCGGGCAGGGCCGCCTTGAGCCGTTGCAGCGCCAGCACCTCATGCTCGGGATTCACATAAGCATGCAGGAAAGAGACCGCAACCGCCTCGATGTCGGACTGCGCAATGCGGCGTGCGATCGCATCGAGCTGCGCCAGATCAAGGGCTGTTTCAACCGAGCCGTCATGTCGCAGGCGCTCCTGAACCTCCAGGCGCCAGCGTCGCTCGACCAGCGGGCGCGGGTTGCGAAATTGCAGGTCGTACAGATCGGCCCGATCATGGCGCGACAGGCGGCGCAGCTCGAGGATGTCGCGAAAGCCCGCGGTGGTCACAAGTGCTGCGTTCGCGCCCTTGCCCTCGACGATCATGTTGGTGGCCATGGTCGTGCCATGTCCGATGAAACCGACGTCGCTGCTGGCGGTGCCGCTCAACTCGAGAATGCGTCGGAAGCCGTTCATCGCGCCGACCACACGATCGGAAGGCGTCGTCGACACCTTGGTCGACCAGATCGCCCCCGACGTGTCATCGATCATCACCACGTCCGTGAAGGTACCGCCCACATCGATGCCGATTCGCCGCATATGAAACGTTTCCAAAAATAAGGATTTTTTAGGGGCAGCCCATGTGCGCCGCCCCGATCGAGCTGGATTGTTAGCGGGGCCTTCTCCCGCCGTCAAGGCCACCCAACGCTGCGTGAAACAGGCGTTGACCGTGCGGCCCCTCAAGCGGATCGGAGCGGCGCACAGGAGCCGCGCACCAGCAGCTCGGCACGAACCCGCATCTCCTGGCGCAGCGCATTCGGCGATGCCAGGCGCTTCATGAGGAACTGGCCGGCCGCCCGGCCCAGCGCGTCATGCGACCAGTGAACCGCCGTGATGGCCGGAGTCGAGAGCCGGGCCACGTCGCTGTCGGCGCCAGCGATCACGGACAGATCGGTCGGGACGGAAATGCCAGCCTCCCGGGTGGCCGCCAGCAGACCAGGCAGCAAGGCCGAGCCACCAGCAATCAGCGCCGTCGGGCGCTCATCCAGGCCAAGCAGACTGCGGGTTTCCTGATACCCGGCCTCGGTGCTGAACGACACGGCACGCATCCAGTCCGGTCTGATCGGCAAGCCGGACTGCTGCATGGCTTCACGATAGCCACGGAGTCGATCACGGGTCGGATGGACCCCTGGCTCGCCGGAAATGATCGCGATACGTCGATGCCCCAGGTGTGCGAGGTACCTGACCGCATCGCCGATGCCGACCGCATGTTCGACGCGCACCGAATCGAATTCCGCCGGCTGATCCCGATCGATGAGCACGACCGGAAATCGGGCCTGGCGCAAGGCCTGAAGCAGCACCGGGGAATCTTCCGATGAGGAGGCAATCACCAGGCCATCGATACGACGCTGGGCGAAGCCCTTGAGCAGCCGAACCTCGTGCTCGACATCGTGGTAACTCGAGGCATACATCAGCGAAAAGCCGTGCGCATCGACTTCCTTCTGCATCGAATCGATGAACAGGCTGAGGATCGGGACGGTGAAATCGCGCATGACGCAGGCGAAGGTCATCGAGCGGCGGTTGCGCATGCTTTGCGCAACGATGTCGGGGACATAGCCCAGGGCGTCAATGGCCGCCAATACGCGTTGACGGCGATCATCACTGACCGAGGGATGCCCGTTGATCACCCTGGAAACCGTGCCGATCGCCACCTGCGCGTGCGCGGCAACCTCGCGAATCGAGACGCTCGCGCGAGGGCCTGGATCGGGGCTCTTGCTTGCGGCACGCGAAGCCGCGCCTGCTGCAGTCCTGACGCCTGACCGGGTGGGCCTGCTGCTCATGAATCCGCTTGAAGCGATAATCGGCGCATCCCGTGAGCATATCGCGCCGCCCGCAGCCACCCGGTCCATTCTGTCCATTCCATTGACGCCGACAACATGACTTCACTCATTGAATCGCCCCAGTTCACCGGTCTGCATCAGGCCATGCAGAAAACCGTCGATGGCGAGTTGCTCTCGGGGGTGTCTTCAGCGGTCCTGGTGGGGCGGGAGGTGGTCGACATTCACTGTGCCGGTATGGCCGACCGCGAACAGGGCATCGCCTTGCGCGAAGACCATCTGTTCAGGATGTTCTCCAGCACCAAGCTGGTCACCTCATGTGCGGTGCTGCTGCTGATGGAAGACGGCCAGCTCGCTCTTGACGACCCGATCGAACGTTTCATGCCTCAGTTGGGTCATCGACGCGTGCTCAAGCCCAACGCTCAGTCTCTCAGCGACACCGAGCCTGCCCACAGCCCGATCACCGTGCGCCATCTGCTGTGCCACAGCTCGGGCCTGGGCTATGGACTGCTCGA
>CAIXXI010000378.1 GCA_903923345.1 uncultured Burkholderiales bacterium
ACCGTTTTGCAGCTGCAGGACTTCGCACCGCAGCGCCCTGCGCGCCGTGCGCCACCCGGCCTGCCTGGTGCCAGCGCATCATCCGGCTCCTGAGGCACCCACGATGATGGACCTGAGCCAAGCCTTCATGTGGTCGCTGCGCCGCGATCTGAGCCTGGCTTTGCGTCGGCCTGCTGACGGGCTGAATGTGCTGGGCTTTTTCGTGCTGGCATGCTCGATGTTCCCACTGGCGATCGGGCCACAACGCGAGTGGCTCATGCGAATCGGCGCCGGAGCCATCTGGGTCGCCGCGCTGCTGGCGGTCATGATGGCCCTGCCCAGGCTGTTCGAACACGACCACAGCGACGGCACCCTCGATGCCATGGTCGCCAGCGGTCAGCCGCTTGCCGCCATGGTCGCCGGCAAGATCGTCGCCGCCTGGCTGGTCGCAGCGCTACCGCTGGTGCTGATCACCCCCCTGCTGGCCATGGCTTTCAGCCTCCCGGTCGATGCGATCCCGGTGCTGATGGCTGCGCTGCTGCTCGGCACCCCGGTGCTTGTGTGCATTGGCGCGATCGCATCCGCCCTGACGCTTGGACTGAAGGCCGGACCGACCCTGATCACGCTGCTGTGCCTGCCGTTATATGTGCCGGTGCTGGTCTTCGGTGCCGGCGCGGTCGAGGCACACCAATCCGGGCTGCAGGGTTGGGCGCATCTGGCCTTGCTGGCCGCTGGTATGCTGGTGTCCGGGCTGGTTGCGCCGTTCGTGGCGGCGCTCGGCCTGCGCATCTCGGTTGAGTGACCTGACTGAATGAACCTGTTCCGCTACGCAGCACCCCAGACTTTCTATCCGCTGGCACAACGGTTGCAGCCGTTCTTTGCCGTGGCAGCCGTGTTGCTCGCCGTGGCCGGTCTGTATGTCGGCTTCGGAATCGCACCCACCGACTTTCAGCAGGGTGAGGTCTACCGGATCATCTTCATCCATGTCCCGTCAGCCTGGATGGCGATGTTCATCTATCTGGTCATGGCTGGCTATGCAGTGCTCACGCTGGTCTGGCGCTCCCGGCTGTCAGCCATGATGACCCGGGCACTCGCTCCCACCGGCGCCCTGATGGCTGCCATCGCCCTGTTCACTGGGTCGATCTGGGGCAAGCCGACCTGGGGCGCCTGGTGGGTCTGGGATGCCCGCCTCACCTCGACCCTCGTCCTGCTCTTTCTGTACCTGGGCTACCTGGCCCTGGTCTCGGCAATTGAAGACACCCAGCGCGCCGATCGTGCCGCAGCCTTGCTGCTGCTGGTTGGCGTCGTGAATGTGCCGATCATCTATTTCTCGGTGCGCTGGTGGAACACCCTTCACCAGGGTGCAAGCGTGAGCCTGACCACCGCTCCGAAGATGGCGCAAACAATGCTGACCGGCATGCTGCTGATGAGCCTGGCTGCCTGGATGTACTCGATCGCGGCAGCATTGCATCGGGTGCGTACGCTGATTCTCGATCGCGAGCGTCACACCCGCTGGGTGCGACAATTGACCCTCCGACACTGACCCCTCAGACCCAAGCACAGCGCACTATGGCTGACCTGCACTGGACCTTCATCGCTGCGGCCTATGGATTGACCGCCCTGTGCCTGCTGGTCGAATGGCTGGCGCTGCGCTCGGCACGGCAGCAAACCCTGGCGCGCATCGCGCGTGAGCACGAACTCGAAGAAGACGAACCATGAGCGCAGCCAGCCCGCCCGTCACCCCACGCATGAGCCCACGGCACAAGCGCTTTGCCTGGATCGCCGTCGGCCTCATCGTGCTGGCCACCGCGATCGGGCTGGTGCTGTATGCCCTGTCTTCAAATATCGTCTTCTTCTTTACACCCACACAAATCGCAGCCAACGAGGCCCCGCAAGGCCGGGCCTTCCGGGTCGGCGGCCTGGTCGAGCCGGGCAGCCTGCAACGCGACGGGCTGGATGTGCGGTTTCGCGTGACCGACAACGTCAAGGCGGTGGATGTGGTCTACCGAGGCACGCTGCCCGACCTGTTCAAGGAGGGCAAGGGCGTGGTGGCGCAGGGCACAGTCGGTCCGGATGGCCGCTTCGCCGCCCGTGAAGTGCTGGCCAAGCATGATGAGAACTACATGCCGCCTGAGGCAGCCGAAGCGCTCAAGCAAGCCGGGCATCCGATGCAGTCGGGCACGGTCAAGACACCATGATCGCCGAGCTGGGACACTACGCCCTGTGGCTGTCGATGGCAGTCGCACTGACGCAGGCGCTGGCCTCGTTGCATGGCGCGAACCGGGCTGACGCCAGCTGGATGCGCGCCGGATTCAATGCCGCCAATGCTCAGTTCGCCCTGATCGTCCTGGCCTTTGCAGCGCTGGCCAAGTCGTTCATCGACAACGATTTCACCCTGGTCAATGTCGCCAGCAATTCCAACTCGCAATTGCCGGTCCTCTACCGCTTCGCCGCCTCCTGGGGCTCGCACGAAGGCTCGCTGCTGATGTGGGCGCTGATGCTCGCTGGCTGGACGGCTGCGGTCAATCTGTTCGGCAACTCGCTGTCCACCGTCTTCAGAGCCCGCGTGATCGGCGTGCTCGGGCTGGTGGCCACCGGCTTTCTGGCATTCATGCTCTTCACCTCGAATCCGTTCATGCGCCAGCTGCCCGCGCCCGCGGATGGCCGTGACCTGAATCCGCTGCTGCAGGATCCCGGCATGGTGATTCACCCGCCCATGCTCTACATGGGCTACGTCGGCTTTTCAGTGGCCTTCGCCTTTGCGATCGCCGCAATGCTCGGCGGGCGAGTCGATGTCGCCTGGACCCGCTGGGCCCGGCCCTGGACGATGGCGGCCTGGAGTTTTCTGACGATCGGGATCGCACTCGGCAGTGCCTGGGCCTACTACGAACTCGGTTGGGGCGGCTGGTGGTTCTGGGATCCCGTCGAAAACGCGTCCTTCATGCCCTGGCTGGTCGGCACGGCACTGATCCACTCCCTGATCGTGACCGAACGTCGCGGTGGGTTCCGTGCCTGGACACTGCTGCTGGCCATTGCCGCCTTCAGCCTGTCATTGCTGGGCACTTTCCTGGTTCGTTCCGGCGTCCTCACCTCGGTCCATGCCTTTGCAAGCGACCCCAGCCGGGGCGTCTTCATCCTGGCGTTCCTGGTGCTGGTCGTCGGTGGCTCACTGATCCTCTTTGCCATCCGTGGCCCGCAGGTGACCGGCAACCTCGCGCCCGGCTCGTTCACAGCCAGCTCGCGGGAGGGTTTTCTTCTCGCCAACAATCTGCTGATGGTGGCTGCCTGCGGCTCGGTCCTGCTCGGCACCCTCTACCCACTGGTGCTCGATACCCTGGGCATGGCCAAGATCTCGGTCGGCCCGCCCTACTTCGAAGCAGTGTTCTTTCCGTTAATGGCACCGGCTGCATTTCTAATGGGCATAGGGCCATTGGCGAAATGGCGTGATTCGCCGCTGCCTGCGCTCGCCACCCGCCTGAAGTGGGCCTTCGCGGTGGCGGTGGTCGCCACAGTGGTCGTCACCGTCACCTCCGGACGCTTCGCATCCACGGCCTCGATTCTCGGTTCGATTGGCTTCGCCTGCGGCATCTTCCTTGGGCTGTGGCTGATCCTGGCCAGCGGGGTCGCCATTCGCGACCGGGCCGCCCAGATCAAGGCACCCAACTGGATCGAGCGACTGAGATCACTGCCCGGTGGTGTGTGGGGCATGGCACTGGCCCATGCCGGCGTCGGGGCGTTCTGCATCGGGGTCGCCTGTGTCAAGACCCTCGAGGTCGAGGTCGATGCCGCACTCGGCCCGGGCGAGACCCTTCAATTGCGTGATCACCAACTGCGACTGA
>CAIXXI010000379.1 GCA_903923345.1 uncultured Burkholderiales bacterium
CCGACTTCATCGCCTCAAAAACCGACCTGACCTGCGCAAACTGCGCCCGCTGAAGGGCGAAGTCATCGCTCGGCGCCGGAATCGCCATCACGCCTCGCAGCCGCATGCGCGGCAATGTGGCAATCAGCTGACCCAGCGCCACCGCCTCCTCAGGTGAGCAACCGCTCTTGGTTTGCTCGCCACTGACATCGACCTGAACACAGACCATGAGCTCGCCCAGTTCGGGCGGGCGCTGCTCTGACAGCCGCATCGCAATCCGATCACGGTCGATCGAATGGACCCAGTCGAAGGTCTGCGCGATCAAGCGTGTCTTGTTCGATTGCACCGGCCCAATGAAATGCCACTGCAGCCGATCGTCCTGCGCTGCCCCTGAGCGCATCGCCCAGGCCCGCTGGCAGGCTTCGATCTTCGGTATGGCCTCCTGCAGGTAACTCTCCCCAAAAGCGCGCTGCCCGTGGCTGGCCAGTTCCAGCACCGCCGAGGCGTCGAAGGTCTTGCTGACCGCCAGCAGTTCGATCGACGCCGGATCGCGCCCGTAATCCCGGGCCGCATGAGTGATGCGGGACAGAACCGCGCCATGCCGCTCGATCAGCCCTCCAGCAGCGCCATTCGTCGGGGCGGACGGCCCTTGCGCGGCTGAACCGGGTGAGATGTCGGATGAAGTCATAGAGTTTTGCTTATGGATATCGCGGAACTGCTGGCATTTGCCGTTAAGAACAAGGCCTCCGACCTGCACCTGTCGGCTGGCCTGCCTCCCATGATCCGGGTTCATGGCGACGTGCGGCGAATCAATCTGCCGCCGATGGACCACTCGGCCGTTCATTCGATGATCTACGACATCATGAACGACTCGCAACGCAAGGCCTACGAAGAGCACCTTGAGTGCGACTTCTCCTTCGCCATTCCGGGTCTGGCGCGCTTCCGGGTCAATGCGTTTGTCCAGCAGCACGGTGCGGGCGCAGTGATGCGCACGATTCCGTCCAAGATCCTGTCGCTGGCTGACCTGAACGCACCCAAGATTTTCGCAGAACTCGCGATGCAGCCGCGCGGTCTGATCCTGGTGACCGGCCCGACCGGCTCGGGCAAGTCGACCACGCTGGCTGGGATGGTCAATCACATCAATGAAAATCAGTACGGCCACATCCTGACGGTCGAGGATCCGATCGAGTTCGTGCATGAATCCAAGCGCTGCCTGATCAATCAGCGCGAGGTCGGCCCGCACACGCTGTCATTCAACAACGCGCTGCGCTCGGCCCTGCGCGAAGACCCGGACATCATCCTGGTGGGCGAATTGCGCGACCTGGAGACCATCCGGCTGGCACTGACCGCGGCCGAAACCGGTCACCTGGTGTTCGGCACCTTGCACACCACCAGCGCGGCCAAGACCGTCGACCGGGTGATTGACGTCTTTCCCGCAGCCGAGAAAGACATGGTCCGCGCGATGCTGTCGGAATCGCTCAAGGCGGTGATTTCGCAGTCCCTGCTCAAGACCAAGGATGGCGCCGGGCGCGTGGCCGCCCACGAAATCATGATCGGCACGCCAGCGATCCGAAACCTGATCCGCGAGGCCAAGATTGCCCAGATGAACGCCTCGATCCAGACGGGTGGCGCGCTTGGCATGCAGACCCTCGACCAATGCCTGACCGATCTGGTCCGGCGCAATCTGATTTCGATGGCCGAGGCGCGCGGCGCAGCGGCCAACAAGGACAACTTCCCAGGCTGAGCCAGGACACGCATGGACCTTTCAGGCATTCCGGGCAACCGACCGACACAGCCACCGGGCGCAGCCAGCGGCGCGTCCAATGCCGCCAGCAATGGCGCCGCACGCGCCACCACCATGGAGCGCGAGCAGGCCTCGCGCTTTCTGCGCGATCTGCTCAAGCTGATGGCGACGCGCAACGGCTCCGACCTCTTCCTGACCGCCGATTTTCCGCCGGCCTTCAAGATCGACGGCAAGCTCACCCCGGTGTCGGCCGTGCCGCTGACCGCGCAGCACACCATCGAGCTGGCAAGGGCCGCCATGAACGACCGGCAGGCCGCCGAATTCGAGGCGAAAAAAGAGCTGAATTTCGCCATCGCACCGAGTGGGATCGGCCGTTTTCGCGTCAATGTCTTCATGCAGCTGGGCCGGGTCGGCATGGTGATGCGGGTCATCCAGAGCCGCATCCCGACCCTCAACGAGTTGGACATGCCACCGGTCATGCCCGATCTGGCGATGAGCAAGCGCGGCCTGATCATCGTGGTGGGCGCAACCGGCTCGGGCAAATCGACCACATTGGCCGCGATGATCGGCCATCGCAATGAGCACTCGCACGGCCACATCGTCACGATCGAGGACCCGGTCGAATTCGTTCACCCGCATCGCAACTGCATCGTCACGCACCGCGAGGTGGGCGTTGATACCGACAGCTGGGAAATCGCGCTCAAGAACACGCTGCGTCAGGCGCCCGATGTGATCATGATCGGCGAGATCCGCGATCGCCATACGATGGAGCATGCGATTGCATTTGCAGAGACCGGCCACCTGTGCCTGGCCACCCTGCACTCGAACAATGCCAACCAGGCGCTCGATCGGATCATCAATTTCTTCCCCGAGGAGCGCCGTCAGCAGTTGCTGATGGACCTGTCCCTGAACCTGCGGGGCATCGTTTCGCAACGCCTGCTGCCGCGTGAAGCCGGGGAAGGGCGTTCACCGGCCGTCGAGGTGATGCTCAATTCGCCGCTGATCGCCGACCTGATCTTCAAGGGCGACGTGGCCAGCATCAAGGAAGTGATGAAGAAGTCGCGCGAGCTGGGCATGCAGACCTTCGACCAGGCGCTCTTCGATCTCTATGAGGCCGGCAAGATCAGCCTAGCCGATGCACTGCGCAATGCCGATTCGGTCAATGACCTGCGCTTGAACGTCAAACTCAACAGCACCCGCGACCGGCGCGATCTGTATCAGGGCACCGAGCAGCTCGGCATCATCTGATCCAAGGATCGCGGTTTATTCGAGGCTGATCTTCGACTGCTCGATCAGCAGCCGCCAGCGTTCGGTTTCTGTGGCCAGGAACCGGGAAAAGTCCTCTGCTGAGCCGGGCATCGGGTCGGCGCCCTGAGACAGCAGGCGTTCACGGAACTTCGGCTCATTCAGAATCAATTGCAGTTCGCGGTTCAGGCGCGTGCGGATGTCGGCCGGCAGGCCTGCCGGTGCAACCAGTCCGTACCAGGTGGAAATCCGGTAGCCCGGCACACCGGCTTCGGCAATCGTCGGGATCTCCGGTGCGGCGGCTGACCGGTTCTCGGTGGTCACGCCGAGTGCTCGCAGCTTGCCGGCCTTCACCTGCGGCAGCGCACTGGGCAGATTCGGAAAACTGAACTGCACCACGCCCGCGATCAGGTCGGGCATGGCACTGCCGGTGCCGCGATAAGGCACATGCACCGCATCGATTTTCGCCATGCGCTTGAGCAGCTCGGCCGACAGGTGCACCGAGGTGCCGTTGCCGGCCGAGGCAAAACTGAGCTTGCCCGGGTTGGCGCGGGCATCGGCGATCAGGTCATTGAGTGTGCGATACGGTGAACTCGCCGGCACGACCAGCACGTTCGGTGCGGAAAAGACCAGGCCGATGGTGCTGAAGTCTCGGATGGGATCGTGATTGAGCTTGCGGTACAGCGCGGGATTCACCGCATGCCCGATCGAGGGCATGTACAGCGTGTAGCCGTCGGGCTTGGAACGGGCGACCGCATCCGCGGCGATGTTGCCGTTGGCCCCCGCAAGGTTCTCCACCACCACCGGCTGGCCCATGCGCTGCGCGAGGTTTTCTGCGAGTGCTCGACCCACGGTGTCGGCCGCGCCGCCGGCACTGAAGCCAACCACCAGGCGAATCGGCTTGCTCGGGTAATCGGAGGTCTGGGCGACTGCAGCGCTGACCACGCCCAGGAGCCCCAGCAGGATCAGGCTGCGCCGAATGAATGTGTTCTTCATGGTCGTTTGATTGGGTCGGTGGAGACCGCGCGCGGTTCGCGTGCCGAACCCGCGACCATCTCGATGCGAAACAGCCGGCATTCCAGCGCGCCATTGAACAGCGGCGTGCGCAGTGAAGGCTTCAGGCGCATCAGCTTGGGCACTTCCAGGTCGCTGGTGAACAGGCACACGCTCCAGCCGGCGAATTTTTGCTTGAGCAGGCTGGCAAAGGCCGGCCAGAAATCGCCCGCCTGCGCAAAGGCCTGCCGGCCCTTGATGTCGAGGCGCTCGCCATAGGGCGGATTGGCGAGCAGCAGACCGGCCTGAGCGGGCGCTGCGTCCATGCGCAGCACATCGAGCTGTCGGAAATTGACCCAGTCCTGAGGCACGCCGCTGCGGGCCATGTTGGCTCGGGCTGCCGCGACCGCAGCTTCCGAGACATCCGAGCCGAAGATCGTCGGGGACGATGGGGCCGGATGCGGGGCGAATCGGCGCATTCGGTCCCAGGCTGCGCGGTCGAATCCGCGCATGCGCTCGAATCCGAAGCGCCGGGTCGCACCGGGTGGCACGCCGGCGGCCTGCATGGCGGCTTCGATGATGATCGTGCCTGATCCGCAAAACGGATCGAGCAGCGGCTGTTCAGGCGTCCATCCGGCCAGTGCCAGCAGGCCGGCCGCGAGGTTTTCCTTCATCGGTGCATCGACGCCGTCTCGCCGCCAACCGCGCTTGAACAGCGACTCGCCGGACCAGTCCAGATAGAGGGTGACGTGATCGGCATCGAGAAAGGCGAACACGCGTCGATCCGGGCGTTGACGCTCCACCGAGGGGCGGTCGCCGAAGCGCTCGCGCATCCGGTCGACGATGCCGTCCTTGATCCGCAGGTTCGCGAACTGAAGGCTGCGCACCTTCGCGCCACTGCCCGTGGTGTCGACCCGCAACGAAGTCAGCGGATCGTGCCAGCGCTCCCAGTCGGTGTCGTGGGCGAGGCGATAGAGGTCGTCCTCACTGTGCAGCGGGCCGCGGGCGACCTGCTGCAGGATGCGGCTGGCGATGCGCGAATGCAGGTTGGCCGACAGGCCGATGTGCTGATCGCCCTCGAAGCCGACCCCACCCGGAACCGGCCTGACCTGGCCCGCTCCGATCGTTTTGAGCTCGGCTGCCAGAGGCGCTTCGAGCCCGCGCGGGCAGGGGGCGAAAAAGCGGATCGGGGTCAACCGGCGAGCGCCCGGTCAACGAACTCCAACCGATCCTGGCCCCAGAACGGCACGCCGTTGATCAGATAGAAGGGCGCACCGAAGACCTCGTCGCGAATGGCTGCTTCGGTGTAGGTATCGAAGGTGCTTGCAGCGTCGGCGGTGCGCGCTGTGATCGCAGCCGCGTCGAGTCCGCGTTCGGCGAGGATCGCAGTGCGTGTGGCCGCGTCGGAAATGTCACGGTCTTCTGCCCAGCAGGCTCGCAGCAGCGCGCCGGCCAGGCCCAGAGCGGCTTCGGTGCCCAGGGCGAGGTCGCAGGCGATGATCAGCCGCGCGGCATCGTCGGCCGGGATCGGGAAATGCTTGGGATGAATGTTCAGGGGCAGGCCGGTGAACTCACGCCAGCGGGCCAGTTCATGCAGTCGGTAGGCCTGACGCTGCGGTGCCCGTTTGGCTAGCGGCAGACCACCCGAGATCGGGAACACCCGGCCCAGGTCGATGGGACGCAGCTGAATCTGTGCGCCATGGCGACGGGCAATCGCCAGCAGGCGTTCGTGGCCCAGGTAGGTCCAGGGGGACACTGGGGACATGTAATAGGTCAGGGTCTTCATTGGGAAGCTCCGATTCAGAATGGCTTGACAACGACCAGCAGCACCACCGCCACCAGCAGCAGCACCGGTGCCTCGTTGAACCACCGATACCAGACATGCGAGCGGGTGTTCTCGCCTCGCTCGAAACGCTTGATCATGGCGCCGCAGACAGGGTGGTAGCCAAGGAGCAGCACCACCAGCGCCAGCTTGGCATGCATCCAGCCACCGCCGATGCCGTAGCCCAGCCACAGCCACAGACCCAGCCCGAGCGCCAGGATCATGAGCGGGCCCATGAATCGGTACAGCTTGCGGGCCATCAGCAGCAGCCGCTCGCGCTCTGCGACCGACTTTGAGTCGACCATGGCCAGGTTCACCAGGATGCGGGGCAGATAGAACAGGCCGGCAAACCAGCTGGTGACAAACACGATGTGGAAGGCTTTGATCCAGAGCATCCGGAGATTGTACCGGCCGAGGCTAGAATGCGGCCGACACCCGCCCCCTCATTCAAGACCCCAAAGGTTCTCATGGCCAGCTTCTACGACATTTCGGTTCCGGTCTTCGACGCAATGCTTGGCAATCTCTCGACCTTGCTCGAGCGAGGCGCTGCCCATGCGGCTGCAAAGAACTTCCCGCCCGATGCCCTGCTCAAGGCGCGCCTGTTCCCCGACATGTTTGAACTGGTTCGACAGGTCCAGATCGCATCCGATGCCGCCAAATTTGGCGTGGCCCGGATCGCCGGGGTTGAAGCACCGAAATTTGAGGACAGCGAGGTCAGCTTCGACGACCTGCGGGCTCGCATCGAGAAAACTCGGGCGTTCATTCGCAGCGTGCCGCGCGAGCAGATCGACGGTGCGGAGTCGAGGCGGGTCGAGGTGCCGGTGCGCACCCAGGTGTATGCCTTCGATGCGCAGACGTTTCTGGAGCGCTGGGCCCTGCCCAACTTCTACTTTCACCTGGTCACTGCCTACAACCTGCTGCGCCACAACGGCGTGGAGATCGGCAAGCGCGACTACCTGGGGCAAGTTCCGACCCAGGACTAAGGCGTGTCCTAAGTCCTGATCTGACCCGAGCCGAAGACCACCCACTTCTGTGAGGTCAGGCCTTCCAGACCGACCGGGCCCCGGGCATGCAGCTTGTTGGTCGAGATCCCGATCTCGGCCCCGAGGCCGTATTCGAAGCCGTCGGCAAAGCGGGTCGAGGCGTTGATCATCACGCTGGCGGAGTCGACCTCACGGATGAAGCGCATCGCCCGCGAGTGGTTCTCGGTGACGATGGCATCGGTGTGCTGCGATCCGTGGCGGGCAATGTGTTCGATGGCTTCATCGAGCCCCGGCACGATGCGGATCGACAGGATCGGTGCCAGGTACTCGGTGTCCCAGTCGGCATCGCTGGCCGGCACACAGGGCAGGCCCGTCGCCGCGATCAGTGCACAGCCAGCCGGGTCGGCGCGCATCTCCACGCCCTTGTCAGCATAGATGCGCGCCAGTCGGGGCAACACATCGGCTGCGATGCCCTGCGCCACCAGCAGCGTCTCCATGGTGTTGCACGGCGAGTAGCGCTGGGTCTTGGCGTTATCCGCGATGCGAACCGCCTTGTCCGGGTCGGCCTGGTCGTCGATATAGACATGGCAGATGCCATCGAGGTGCTTGATCACCGGCACGGTGGCTTCTCGTGCGATGCGCTCGATCAGTGATTTGCCACCCCGCGGTACGATCACATCAACCCACTGCGGGCTGGAAATCAGCGAGCCGACGGCAGCACGGTCGGTGGTGTCGATCAGTTGCACCGCATCCGCCGGCAGGCCGGCAGCCTGCACGCCCTCGCGGATGAGCCCGGCCAGGGCCTTGTTGCTGTGGATCGCCTCGGAGCCACCGCGCAGGATGCTGGCATTGCCCGACTTGATGCACAGGCCGGCCGCGTCGATGGTCACATTGGGGCGCGACTCATAAATGATGCCGATCACGCCAAGCGGGACCCGCATTTGCCCGACCAGAATGCCCGAGGGCCGAGCGCGCAGGTTGCCGATCTCACCGACCGG
>CAIXXI010000380.1 GCA_903923345.1 uncultured Burkholderiales bacterium
CCACGTTGTGGTGGCTCTTGATGGTGGTGGCTTTCTTGGTCTTGGCCCCGCCCGACTCGATGACGTCGGGATAGATCGTGCCTTGGGCCAGCCACTTGGCGTTCTTGAGTTTCGCGGCTTCGCGCTGAAACACCTCCACAAACTCGCGGCCGATGATCTTGCGCTTGGCTTCGGGGTCGCTCACACCCTTGAGCGCGCCCATGAATTCGGCGCTCGCATCGACGTGCACCACGCGTGCATGCAGGCGGCCCACGAACATCTCCATGACCATCTGTCCTTCATTCAGACGCAGCAGACCATGATCCACGAACACGCAGGTGAGCTGATCGCCAATAGCGCGGTGAATCAGTGCCGCCGCCACGCTGGAGTCCACACCACCGGACAAACCCAGAATGACTTCCTCGCTGCCCACCTGCTCACGAATGAGCGCGACTGCCTCGTCGATATGGTCGCGCATGACCCAATCGGGCTGCGCGCCGGCAATCTGCAGGACAAAACGCTCAATCAGCGCCCTGCCCTGCACGGTGTGCGTCACCTCAGGATGAAACTGCACTCCGTAGTAGCCACGGGCTTCATCGGCCATGCCGGCAATCGGGCAACTGGGCGTGCTGGCCATGAGCTTGAAGCCTGGGGGCAATGCGGTGACCTTGTCGCCATGGCTCATCCAGACCTTGAGCATGCCGTGACCCTCGGGCGTGGCGAAGTCCTCGATGCCCTGCAGCAGCTTCGTATGCCCGCGCGCCCGGACTTCGGCATAGCCGAATTCGCGCTGATCGCTGAAGCTCACCTCGCCACCCAACTGCTGCGCCATGGTCTGCATGCCATAGCAAATGCCCAGCACCGGCACACCTGAGTCCCAGACCGCCTGTGGGGCACGCAGGGCGTGGTCTTCATAGGTGCTGCCGTGGCTGCCCGACAAAATGATGCCCTTGGGTGCGAACTGGCGAATGAACCCGTCGCTCACATCGTTAGGGTGAATCTCGCAGTAGACATGCGCTTCGCGCACACGGCGGGCAATCAGCTGTGTGACCTGCGAGCCGAAGTCGAGGATGAGGATTCGATCGTGCATAAAACGCTCTCTGCGGCTGCCTGGGCAGCCGGTCGTCGTGTTGGCGAAAAGGTGGGAGGCCTCGGGTCAGTCGAGGTAATACTCGAGGGTGGACACGACTCGCACTTTCTTGATGTGCGGTGTGCTCGCGTCGCGATCCTCGATCGAGAACTGGCCCTGAACGGCCCGTTTGAGCTTGCCCAGCGTGCTGGCGGTGTCGGTGGCGAACTTGCCTGCTGACTCGCGGGCATTCTTGACGGCCTGCTCGATCATTTCAGGCTTGATCGCGTTCAGGCCATCAAAGACGTACATCACCCCGGGCCCTTCACCGGTCACGACCACGCCTTTTCGACCCAACTCGCCCAAGCGCCCAAGCGCACTACGCGCCTCATTGACCTTGGGGGTGTAGACGGTCACTGTGGCGCGTCCGGTGTAGCGGAATTTGCCGGAGTTTTCGCCGTATTCGCGGGCCTGACGATCGACCACTGAAGGCGCGCCGACGGTGATTTCACTGGCGGCAAAGCCTTTGTCGGCCAAAAACGCCACGATGGTCGCGTTCTTTGCTTCGAAGCGGGAATACAGCTCGGTCAGATCGTTGTCTGCATCGGTGTGCGAGATGCCCCAGATCGCCAGATTGGCGGGTACCTCGCGCTCGGCCAGTCCCTTGACCTCTACCGTTCGTTCCTGAGCCCGGAACTTCAAGAGCCCGCCCGAAAGCGCCATCCCCAGGCCCACCAGACCAGCCGCAATCAGGGCTGCAGCGAGAATCGAAACCAAGGAACCCAAACCGCGGACCATGTCTCAGCCTTCAGTCGATGTGGTAATTCGGGGCTTCCTTGGTGATCTGGACATCGTGAACATGCGACTCGCGCATGCCCGCCGAAGTGATCTCCACAAAGCTGGTTCGGGTGCGCATCTCGTCGATGTTGCGACAGCCGCAATACCCCATGCTGGCGCGCACACCGCCGCACAGCTGATAGAGGATCGAGAGCACCGAACCCTTGTAGGGCACACGGCCTTCGATGCCCTCAGGGACCAGCTTGTCGACATTGGCCGATGAGTCCTGGAAATAGCGGTCGGCTGCGCCATCGGCCATTGCACCCAGCGAGCCCATGCCGCGGTAGCTCTTGTATGAACGGCCCTGGTAGAGGATGACCTCACCCGGGGCTTCTTCGGTGCCAGCAAACATCGAGCCCATCATGACGCTGTAGGCGCCTGCAGCCAGCGCCTTGGCGACGTCACCTGAAAAGCGCACGCCACCGTCTGCAATCAGGGGCACGCCGCTGCCGGCAAGCGCGTCTGCGACTTCGCTGATAGCGGTGATCTGCGGCACGCCCACCCCGGCGACGATCCGGGTGGTGCAGATCGAACCCGGGCCGATACCCACCTTCACGCCGTCTGCACCGGCTTCAGCCAGCGCCAGCGCAGCCGCTGCGGTGGCGATGTTGCCGCCAATGACTTCGACCTGCGAGTAGTTGCGCTTGATCCAGCGAACCCGATCGAGCACGCCCTGAGAGTGGCCGTGCGCGGTATCGACCACGATCACATCGACGCCTGCATGAACCAGTGCCTCGATGCGCTGCTCGGAATCCGGCCCGACACCCACGGCAGCACCCACGCGCAGCTTGCCAAACTCGTCCTTGCTCGCCTGCGGATGTTCGGTCGACTTGAGGATGTCCTTGACCGTGATGAGTCCGCGCAATTCGAAGTTTTCATCGATGACCAGCACCCGCTCCAGGCGATGGCGGTGCATCAGTTCCTTGGCTTCTTCGAGTGACGCGCCTTCCCGTACCGTGACCAGCCGCTCGCGCGGGGTCATGATCGAGGACACCGGCTGGTTCAGTCGGGTTTCAAAGCGCAAGTCGCGATTGGTCACGATGCCAACCACCTCGCGCCCCCGAACCACCGGCAGGCCTGAGATGCGGTACTGCTGCGTGATCCCGATGACATCGCGCACCGGCATGTCGGGGGTGACGGTGATCGGGTCTCGGACGATGCCGGCCTCGAACCGTTTGACCCGCGCCACTTCCGCCGCCTGCTCGTTGGGCGTCAGGTTCTTGTGGACGATCCCGATGCCGCCTTCCTGAGCGATGGCAATCGCCAGGCGCGACTCGGTCACGGTGTCCATTGCGGCCGACACCAGCGGAATATTGAGCGTGATCCCGCGTGTCAGCCGGGTGGCGAGCGAAGTCTCTCTTGGGAGGACGTCGGAGAAGGCGGGAACGAGCAGGACGTCATCGAACGTCAGTGCTTTCTTGGCCAGTCGCATGGGCCCCTCTCGGCACAAAAGCGGATTATACCGACTCCGTCAGGCCTCGGGACTGCCCCGACCGTCGGCAAGGGCTTGCGATCGTCGAGTCGGTCGACTCAGCATCAGTCATCACCCGATCCGCCTTTATTTCAAGGCTCTGGCCATGTCGCGCAGACACCTGCTGCCAATCCTGTTTCTGGCACTCGCCGCCTCACCCGTCGCCCACGCGCAGTACAAATGGCGTGATGCGAACGGCAGGATGGTGTATTCCGACCTGCCGCCACCTGCCTCGGTCGCGCCCAGCGCGGTGTTTTGGTCCCCCGCCCGGCCTGCCCTCGCCGGACCGCCCGGCGGATCGGGTGCAGCGGCGACACCGCAGGCTGAAAGCACGCAGGCCGCAGGTGCATCCGCACCACCGGCTGGCGCCCAGCCTATTGAAGGCGCGGCGCCCGCTTCCATGGCTGATCGCGAACTCGAATTTCGAAAGCGCAGACTCGATCGGGCGGCGGCTCAGGAAAAGGCCGAACAGGCGCAGCTGCGGGAAACCCAGCGAGCCGGAAACTGCGAAAACGCCCAGGCGTCCTTGCGGCAGCTCGAAAGCGGACTGCGCGTCTCGCGGGTCAACCGCGACGGACAGCCCGAAGTGCTTGACGACACACAACGCGAAGCCAGCAAGGCGCTCGCCCGCCAGGCGGTCAAGCAGCACTGCAACGCCAGCTGAACGCAGCGGCGTTCAGCCCTTCTCGCCCTCACCCGGCTGCGACTCGCCTGTTTTCACCACCGCACGGTCCGGGCTCCAGCGGCGCTCGCCCTGTTGCCTGCGTCGGTGCTCTGCCCTGCGCTGGCGTGCGGTTTTCGGATCGACGATCAACGGTGGCAGCAATTCAATGCGGTCATGGTCATGCAAGGGCTCGTTCAGACCCACGCGCTGGCCGTGGACCGCAAGCACCCAGGGCTGCGCGGACAGGCGCGTTGCAGCGGTGGCTTCCAGTTCGGATTCGCTGCCTGCACGCAGACCGAGCTGCCCGAGAACGCCACTGCTGCGCAATGCATCCAGGACAGTCGCATCGCTTTCCAGCTGAATGGCTCGGCGATGCACGCCATCCGGGGCAATCCAGACGATTTCGATCTCGATCTGGCCTGCGGGCTCGCCCTCAGCCATAGACCGCCTCAGCGCGACGCACGAAGGCATCGACG
>CAIXXI010000381.1 GCA_903923345.1 uncultured Burkholderiales bacterium
ATTCATCACATTGCCCACGCGGGCGATGTCACGACGAAACTTGCGCAGCTGAGCCGTGTTGTTCAGCTGCTGGGTCGCGATTTGCATGCGAAGCGAAAACTGCGCGCGCAGCAGATCCGTCAATTCTTTGCCCAGCGCCTCGTTGCCCTGGGTTCTCAGTTCACTCGCCTTCATGGCAGTCCTTTCCTTCAGGCACCAACATGCCGGGCAACGAAGACCGTTGCGATCGGCAGCTTGGCTGCGGCCAGCGCGAATGCCTCGCGGGCCAGCGTCTCTTCGACGCCATCCATTTCGTAGAGCACCTTGCCCGGTTGAATCTCGGCAACGTAGTACTCGGGGTTGCCCTTACCGTTGCCCATGCGGACCTCGGCAGGTTTTTGCGAAATCGGCTTGTCCGGGAAAATCCGGATCCAGATGCGACCGCCCCGCTTGATGTGGCGGGTCATGGCGCGACGGGCGGCCTCGATTTGCCGAGCCGTCAAGCGACCCCGGCCAGTGGCCTTGAGACCATATTCACCGAAGGAGACATTGGTGCCGCGGGTCGCGATGCCCTTATTGCGGCCCTTCTGCTCCTTGCGGTACTTGCGACGTGAAGGTTGAAGCATGACGGTTCCTTATTGCCCCTTGGTCTCAGCGGGCTTGACTTCGGCAGCAGCGCCTTCGCCGGTCACCTTGCGCACGCGCTTGACCGTCGGGCGAGTGGCATCCGGAGCGGGGGCGGCAGGACGGCTCTCGCCATCCGCCTGGGCTGGGCGACGACCGCCAGGACCACCCGGGCCGCCGGGGCCACCTGGGCCACGACGCTCACCTGGCCGACCAGGGCCACCGGGGCGGCGCGGACGACGGTCCTCGCGCTCAGGCGCGGGGGCGGCTTCTTTCTCGACGGCAGCCAGATCAGTGCGGCCCAGGGTGTCACCCTTGTAGACCCAGACCTTGACGCCGATGATGCCGTAGGTGGTTTCGGCTTCGGAGAAGCCGTAATCGATGTCGGCGCGCAGGGTGTGAAGCGGCACGCGACCTTCACGGTACCACTCGACCCGTGCGATCTCGGCACCGTTCAGCCGACCCGAGCTCATGATCTTGATGCCCTGTGCACCCAGACGCATGGCGTTTTGCATCGCCCGCTTCATGGCACGCCGGAACATGATCCGCTTCTCGAGCTGCTGCGTGATTGAGTCGGCGATCAGCTGCGCATCCGTCTCGGGCTTGCGAATCTCTTCGATGTTCACATGCACCGGCACCTTCAGCATGCGCTGCAGGTCGGCCTTCAGGATCTCGATGTCCTCGCCCTTCTTGCCGATCACCACGCCCGGCCGTGCCGAGAAAATCGTGATGCGGGCATTCTTGGACGGACGCTCGATCAGCACACGGCCGACCGACGCGCTGCGCAGTTTCTTGCGCAGGTAGGTGCGGACCTTGATGTCCTCGTTGAGCATGCCCGGGAAATCGCGGCTGTTGGCATACCAGCGTGATGACCAGTTACGGCTGACCGCGAGGCGAAATCCGGTCGGATGAATCTTTTGTCCCATCGTCTTTCCCTTGAGGTCAGTTGCCGACCGTCACGTAGATATGGCAGGTCTGCTTTTCGATCTGCACGCCCCGGCCCTTGGCCCGAGCGTCAAAGCGGCGAAGCGACGATGCCTTCTCGACGTGAATGGTCTTGACCTTCAGTTCATCGACATCCGCGCCGTCGTTGTGCTCGGCGTTGGCGATGGCCGACTCGAGCACCTTCTTGACGATCTTGGATGACTTCTTCGGAGAGAAGGTCAGGATGTTGAGCGCCTGCTCGACCGGCTTTCCGCGAATCATGTCGGCGGCGAGCCTGCCCTTCTGGGCAGAGAGGCGAACACCATGCAAAACGGCTTTGGTTTCCATTGCTGCGTGTCCTTACTTGCGCGCGCCCTTGCCCTTGGCGGCCTTCTTGTCGGCCGCATGGCCTTTGAAGGTTCGCGTCAGGGCGAATTCGCCGAGCTTATGTCCGACCATGTTTTCGTTCACGAAAACCGGGATGTGCTGCTTGCCGTTGTGCACGGCGATCGTCAGGCCGATGAACTCGGGCAGGATCGTCGAGCGTCGCGACCAGATCTTGATCACTTCCTTGCGACCCGAGTTCTGAACCGCTTCCGCCTTCTTGAGCAGATAGCCGTCGACAAACG
>CAIXXI010000382.1 GCA_903923345.1 uncultured Burkholderiales bacterium
GCCGGCGCGGCCCTGAAGCGTGGCCCCCACGCCATCGCCGATGATCGTTAGGTTGCTCTTGAGGGTGAGCCGACCAACCCGGTAGGTTCCAGCGGGAATGCGGACACATGTCCCGGCGTCGATGGCCGCCTGTATCGCCGACGTGTCGTCAGCAATGCCATCGCCGACAGCGCCAAAGGCGCGCACATCGACCTGGCCACCGGCACGCGCGTCGGCACGTGCGCGCGCTGCGCTGGAAGCGGCTAAGGAACCCCCTCCAATCAGTGATGCCGCAAGTCGACGCAGCCAGCCCCGGCGCGCACCGCTGCCGGCTGGCTCAACCAAGACGGCCCCACAGAATAGGGGCGTATGCGACGGCCACAGCGACTAGCATCCCTACAGCAATCTTCTGCACAGCTGGGCCACGAAACGCCCTGGCCCATCCATAGGGAAGTACGGCCGCAACGGTTTCGAGTATTCGGTAGGCGTAGGGAATTTCAAATCGAACCAAGCCAGCGAATAACACCAGACCCAAGGTACACAGCAGCAGCACGTAGGCCTTGAGCTCGAACCGCGCGAAAGCAAACACAACTGTCGATGCGAGTAACAGCAGTACGCCAAAACCCAGTGGATTGACCTCGGCACCCTCCATCTCCGCCGCACGCAACATCAGACCGGTTGCATAAGACTGCAGCACCAGCGGCGCATCGATAAACATCGACGCGACTGCGACGAGACCGATCGCCACGCCGCCAACAATCATGGCAAGGCGGCTTCGCGCTGCAACGACAATCAACGCCGGCAAGATGAACAACGCACTGCTGTAATGAAAACCGAGCGCCAGGGCAAAGTGAAGCGCAGAGCGCAACGGGGCTGTCGAAAGATGATTCCAGGCCAGGTAGACGAAACCGATCGCCACCGCAACACGGATCTGGTTGTACTCATACAAAGGCATGCAGGTGGCCACATAGGCCAGCGCGAACACCGAAAGGGAAGCGCCAGGGAGCCTCGCGACCGCAAACAGCTTGATCAGACAGGCGATCGCAGCAATCGCGAAAAATATCGTGTCGGGCGAACGGGTGAGGCTGCGAAGACCGGTGACCAGCAACAGAAACAGTGGCTCGAATCGGCTGACCCCATCTGACAAACCGGGCGGCGCTCTGAACAGGTAGACATAGTTGTCGGTGTCCAGGCCAGGCCCGGCAAGCCGTGAACTGACGGCCCAACCAACGACGAGCGCAAACTGCAGTGCCAGCAGAAGCTTCAGCCAGAACCAGTGGTCCACTGCGACTGACTCGCCGGCACTACGGCCTGGCAAGCGGCCCAGCAGTTCAGTGACGGCCATCGCGTCGGAATACTGCTCGCAGCCGACGCATCCTTGCCGCAGCAGCGGGCGAATGGTCCGATTTGAGGATCTCGCGCAGCACCATAAAGGAAGCCAGCGCGAGGAAAGTCATCACCGAAATCGCCACCGCAGTGAGGCCGCGACGAGGTGATGACTTCCGGTCAGTCGGAACGGCCTTGTCGACCACCTGCACACGAACGCCCTCACCCGCCTCATCGAGTCGAGCAAGCTCATATTGCTTGGCGACGATCTCGAAGAGTGCCTCCTGATACTTGTAGTCACGGTATCTCGAGATGTAGTCCTCGTTCGAACCGTCGCCGCTGTCGCGGGCAGGTCCGCGCTCAGCCTTCGAAAGTTGCGCGCGCAGCGCCTGCAATTCCCGTAGCGCCTGTTGCAGATCGGGATTCGAATCGGCCATCATGCCGCGGGCAGCTGCCACCCGGATTTCCCCAGCGCTGACCGCTGCACGAAGCCGAGCCAGCTCTTCGAGTGCAGCACGGGGCTCGACTCGCAGCGTCGATACCGACACGCCAGTCGACTTGAGCGCGATCTCAGCCCGAACCAGTTGCTCCTGGACTTTGCGCAGCTCCGCCTCAAAGAACACCCGACGCTGGCTTGCATCCGACAGCGAGGCGGTAGAAAGCATCCGCCGCAACTCCTCGACGTAGGCGTTGGCCATCTCAGCAGCCCGCTCCGGGTCATTGTCTCTGACACTGACCGAAATGATTCCGTCTTTAACGCCTGCGGAAAGGTCAGTACGGTCAGCGAGTTCGAGCCGGGCTTCGTCCTGAAGCTCGACCTCGTACAATTCTTTGAGCTTGAAGCGCTCGATCAGCGTGTCGGCCACTGAGCGGCTGGCCAGCAGCCCGACGTACTGGTCGGCAGGGTTTTTCAGACCGGCGGCCGCGCTCGCGAGGCCGCCAAGCGATCCCAGCTGCTGCAAGAGAATGCCCGCCCCGCCACTGCTTTGTTGCGGCACCAGAAAACGCGCCGTCGATGTGAAAACAGGCTTCATGGCGAACGTCATCGCAAGTGCCAAGGAGCCAGCAAGCAGCGGCAGCAGCAGTAACGACTTCCAGTGTTCGATCAGCACCAGAACAAAGTCCAGTAGCCCGGGAATTCCCTGAGCGACGTCGCCGGCTGGGTCGTCTCGCCCAGGTGGATCTCGCGTTTCCTCCGCTGCACGATCCATCGCTCAGTTCCTCAACACCTTCACCGCAGCCGCTCCCAGACCCAGCTGGTAAATGATCTGAGTCCAGTCCTTAACCCCGCGCATGAACGCGGTGTAGTTGGTCTCGCGATCGACTTTCTCAGGGATGACGATGGTGTCGCCGGGCGCCAGGACCAGGGACTCGAGCGTGCCGCGGCTCACGCTCCACCAGCTCGACTGGCCGCGCGTTGCCACGCTGCCGTCGGCGCGCAGCACGAACACGTTGTCGAGATCGGCCGATTCGGTCGGGCCGGCAGACTTCAGATAGTCCGTCAGCGTGCGGCTGGGTCGCCAGACCAGAACATTCTCGTTATAAGCCGCGCCCGCCACGCCGACAAAAGAAGGTCTCGGGGGAACGACGATCCGGTCTCCGTCTTCGAGCGTCAAGGCCGGAAGCTCCGGCGCCCCTGGCGTGAGTTCCAGTGCAATACGACCGCTAGGCTTCATCTGGCGCAAGCGCGTGAGCCGGTCACGCGCCAGCCGCTCCTCTGTCACGATGCGCTGCTGCTGCATCGCCAGTTGAGTCGGATCCGACACCATGAGATTGGCCTGTCGCGCAGCCACGCCCGCACTGGCCTGCTCCTCCAGCCGCTTGACCACCGACTCCAGCGTCTGGGTCTGCTGCTGACGCACGCTTTCTCGGGTCATTTCGGTTCCAAACACATAAGCCTCTGGCGTGGTCCCGCCGACTCTTGCGATCAGCTGCGGCAAGGTCTCACCAGCTTCCACGGTGTAGATCCCCGGCGCGGCCACCTCACCCTCGACGCGCACGAACCGGGACTGCCTCGAGCGCGGAACTTTCAGGTCACGCAAGCCGAAAATCGTCACGACATCACCCGGCTGCAGCTCCAGATTCTGCGACTCATCGCCCTGCAGCACCGCGCGCCCCAGGTTGAAAGTAATCAGCCGGTTCTTCAGTTCGGTGCGATCGAGCCGCTCGATCACGGCGTAATCCCAGTTCACTTCATCGAGGATATTGCGCACGTCTTGGCGCGCCTTCTCGATGTTGACCTGCTGCCCGGCATCCTTGCTTTGCGCATCGCGAACGATGGCCTCGCGATTGAGCGACTCACGCAGCACCGGATCACGCTGCGCCATGTCCCGCACCATCGGATCCTTGCTGGCGGCCGCTGCTTGCGTCACATCATCGAACTGCACCAGCAAGTTCTTGCGCAGCCAGTAGTCCCGGGTGATCAGCGCATCCCGATCAGGGATCAGATCGCGGATCCGCATGCCGGGCTTGTGCGGGTAGCGCAGGGGCGCCGCGACGTTGCCGCGCAGGGTGACGGCATTGGCGAATTGAGGACTGACCGGAAACAGGGTGAGCAAGTCGCCATCGCGCAGGCGTCGCCCCTGGCCGGCGTCATCGAGGGCAAAGGTTTCCACCTGGCGGGCCGCTGTCGCACGGGAATCGATCCGCTCCAATTGGGCCCGCTGAGGGTCGGCCAGCACTGGCAGCCCGCCTGACAAGGCCAGGATGGTGCGGATCGAATCATCCGCACCCGAGAGCTCATACACCGCCGGCACATTGACCGCCCCGCTCACCGCGATGCGCGGACCCGCCGCCGGAAAGACGATCGCATCGCCTGGCAGCAGCTTCATGTCCTTGGCGCGGTCACCCCGCACGATGAAGTCGTAGAGGTCAATTGTGGCGACCGTGCGGTCCCCCCTGACCAGCCTCACCCGGCGCATGGTGCCGTTGGCATTCGGGCCGCCGCTGGCAAACAGTGCATTCACCAGCGTCGACAGACTGCTCAGTGTGTATTTGCCGGGCCTGCGCGCCTGACCCACCACATAGATGTCGATGCCGCGCAGCTGGCCCAGCGTGGCCGAGAGCGTGAAATTGCGAAAACTCTTGCCGACCTGCTGCGTCAGCACCTTCTCCAGATCGGCCATCCGCACGCCGGCGACCTGGACTGCGCCCACCTTGGGCAGCACGATCTGGCCGTCGCGATCGACGACCGGGCGCATTTCAAAGTCGAGCACGCCCGTTGAGCGCAGCAGAATTTCATCACCCGGGCCGATCACGTAGTCGGCCGGCACCGGCACGGCACCGACCGGGGCAAAGGTTCCGGGGGCTTCTTCGAACAGGTTGGACCCGAAGATCGGCAGCAATCGGCCGGTTCCGGTCTGAATGAACTTCTGGAAATCGTTGGGCTCAAGCGGCGGCAAGGGCCGCATCAGCGCACCTTGCAGCGCAGGGTCCGAAAAGTCAGTCGGGCGCGCACCGCCCGGCAGGCTAAATCCGGGCGGCAATCCCGATCTGCCTAGACCCCTGGGAAGCCCCGCTGCACCAGACTGGCCACCAAGCCCCTGCATGCCCGAGCCGCCCAGGTCCATTGCGCCTGCGCCGAGTCCGGTGGGATCGACATCGGCCCCGCCGGCACCCATGGCCGCCGCAGCCGCCGCAGCGGCCCCACCCCGCCCGCCTGATGAACCCGATGCACCCAGGAAGCTGCTCGAACCCTGTGCCATCGCGGCAGTCGCGCTCAGAACGAAGCAGGCAGTCAATGCTGCTGTGCGCAGCAAGGGAATCAATCGGCTCATGAAGGTCCGAGTCCGGCCAGGCCGGTGGGGGTCAGTGGTGTTTGGAAGAAGCGCTCACAGTGTAAACGACCGGCTCATTCGGTCAGCGGCATCCGCCCCGGGTTCTGGCGTGCCAGCAGCGGTCTGACCATCTGCGCAAAGCGGGTCGCTTCTTCATCATGCAGATAACCCGACAAGCAGAATGAATGGCAGCCGATGTCGATGAACTGCTGCAGGGTCTGCGCGCACTGCTGCGGATCGCCCACCACCACAATGCCGGCGCCCGGACGCACCCTGGTGATGCCGGTCCACAGGTGCGGGGCGATCAGCTCGCCATGGGTTTTGGCCAGTTCCTGCACGCGCTGGTTGGCGGCGGAGCTCGCATAGTGCCTGCGGATGAATTCGGTCTGACCATCGGTGACACCGGCCATCAGCGCATGGGCTGCATCCCAGGCCTGCGATTCGGTCTCACGGCAGATGATCTGCAATCGCATGCCAAATCCGATCTGATCCTCGCGGCCGTGCTGGGCAGCCATGCCTCGGATCGTCGCCATGTTCGCCGCAATTGTCTCGACGGTATCGCCCCAGAACAGATGCACATCGGCGTGCCTGGCCGACACCTCCCAGGCCTCGCGCGAGCCACCGCCCAGGTAGAAGCGCGGCAGGGTTTCAGGACGCGGCGCAACCCGCGCACCGGCGATGGTGTGAAAGCGCCCCTCGACATGGACCGGGCCGTTGCTCGCCCACAGTGCCTTCATGATGCTGACGTCTTCGTCCATCTGGGCGTAGCGGTCTTCCTTGGCCAGGGTGATGCCATCCTGGCGGGCTTCGTCGTCGCTTTGCCCGGCGATCAGATTGACCGCGACCCGCCCACCCGAGAGCCGGTCCATCGCGCCGATCATGCGCGCCAGCAAGACCGGGTTCACATACCCGGGCCGGGCCGCCACCAGCATGCGAATCGAGCGGGTGCGCGCCAGCACCATCGAGGACGTGATGTAGGCATCCCAGCAGGAACTGGCCACCGGCACGAGCATGTATTCGAAGTGCGCAGCCTCGGCCGCAGCGGCGATGCGGTCGAACAGCTCCATCGTCGGCGGCACCAGCCCGTCCTTGCTGCCGAAGTTCAGGGTGTCGCCACTGGTTGGCAGGAACCAGCCGAATTCGAGGGTTTTCAATCAGATCTCCTGTGTCTGTCAGGACGGTTCCAGTCGCAACACGGTCCGGTCAGCCGAGGGACAGATTGTCGCAGTGCTGCTCGATGTGTCTGGCCGATTTCGTGAAAAAAGTCCGTTGCCACCGCTAATCACTTCGGGCACCCTTGGCCTGTCTTCATTTTGTCATCTCACGCTGAGCCATGCCCGAAACGAACGCCCCCCAGAACACCCCCGATCACGTCCTCACGCCCTTGCGCACCCGCGATCTCGGCCTGAAATCCTCAGGCCTGCCCTGGGGCGAGCGCCATGACATCGGCCGGGCCCGCCGACAGGACCTGCCGCGTGCTTCGCTGGGTGGCTGGAGCGCACCGGCCGACCGGCGTGATCCGGTGGCCCGTCTGATGGATGGCAATGTCGGGCGCGACCCATCGCTGGTGCCGCTGCGGATGTCGCGGATGGCCACCTCACCCTTTGCCTTCTTGCGCGGCTCGGCATCGGTGATGGCGGCCGACCTCGCGACCTTCCCCAGTACCGGCCTGGACGTGATCATCGATGGCGATGCGCACTTCAACAACTTCGGACTGTTCGGCACGCCCGACGCCCAGGTGGTGGTTGATCTGAACGACTTCGACGAAGTCAGCATCGGCCCCTGGGAATGGGACCTCAAGCGGCTGACCGCCAGCATCGAGGTGGCGGGCCGTTCGATGGGCCTGGATCCGGCGCTTCGGGCGCATGCCGTGCGGGGTGCGACCGCCGGCTATCGATCCGAGATGCATGCCATGGCCTCGATGCCGGTGCTGTCGCTGTGGCAGCGCCGCACCGGCGTGGCCGACCTGATGGGCGACTTCACCGCGGAGAGCCGCGCCGAGTGGGCAGCCGATGATGCAGCCCATGCCATGCTCGACAAGGCCGGCGAGAAAGCGCTGCAATCGAACAATGCCGCCCTGCTGGCGAGCATGACCCAGACCGATTCGAAAAAGGGACGGGCCTTCCTGCAACAACCGCCGATCCTCACCCAGCCCGACGCCGCCGTGCGCGAGCAGGTGGCCGCAGCCCTGAACGACTATTTGGACACCCTCTCGCCGGAGCGGCGATTCATGCTGCAGCGGTATCGGGTGGTGGATGTGGCCCACCGGGTGGTCGGTGTTGGCAGCGTGGGACTGCGCGCCTATTGCGTTCTGATGCTGGGCAATGACGAATCCGATGCCCTGTTCCTGCAGGTCAAGCAGTCGGCGGCCGCAGTGCATGCGCCCTATGCGACGCCCCTTCCCGAGGACCTCGCCCATGACGGACGTCGCGTGGTGTACGGGCAGCGTCTGATGCAGGCAGTGGGCGATCCGATGCTGGGCTGGACCAGCATCAATGGACTGCCGTTTTATGTGCGCCAGATGCGCAACCTGAAGGGCTCGTTCGTGCCTGAAAAAATGACCGCACCGACCTTCGCGGCCTTCAGCTGGAGCTTCGGCGCCCTGCTCGCCCGTGCCCATGCCCGCACCGGCGACGCTGCTGCCATTTCAGGCTACTGCGGCAGCCGCGAGGGCAGCGGAAAGGAACTCGACACTGCGATGCTGAGCTGGGCGACGGCCTATGCCGACCAGACCGAGCTTGATCATGCGCGGCTGGTCGACGCGATCGCCCGGGGCGACGTCCCGTCGATGAGTGATGGGAGTGAAGCCAGCTGATCTTTGGAAATGGCGCGCCCGGCACGAATCGAACGTGCGACCCTTGGCTTCGGAGGCCAATACTCTATCCCCTGAGCTACGGGCGCGTAGCCATCCATTGTAGCCTGCACAGGCGTTTCACGCGCGCCGGTCGCCAGCCTGAAACGCCCGTGAAGCTATACTTCGCGTTTTGCATCCGTTCGGGTTGCCGCCCGAATCTGCCTCAGGATCCTGTACATGAGCGAGCACGAAGCCTTCATCAAGACGCCCCGCCAGCTGATCACCGTCGTGCTGCTGGCCTTCATCGTCCCCATCCTGATCATTGCCGCGCTGGTGTCCTATGTGAACAAGGCCACCCGCGTGGGCGCAGGTGCCGAGGCCATGACTGCCGAGGCCATCGAAGCCCGGATCCGTCCGGTTGCAGGCTTTTCCTTGAAGTCGGCAGACGGCCCCAAGGTGCTTCGCGCTGGAGAAGAGGTCTACAAGGCTCAGTGCGGTGCCTGCCATGAGGTTGGCGCAGCCGGTGCACCCAAGGTCGGCGACACAGCCGCCTGGGCACCTCGGATCAAGACCGGCTACAACGCGCTGCTGACCTCGGCCCTCAAGGGCAAGGGCGCGATGGGCGCCCAGGGCGGCGGCGAATACGATGACGCCGAAATCGGCCGTGCGGTGGTCTACATGGCCAACAAGGGCGGCGCCAAATTTGATGAGCCCAAGGCGGTCACCACGGCGGCTGCGCCGGCTGCTGCCGTCGCTGCTGCTGCGGCTCCTGCGGCCATGGCCGCTGCCCCGTCGATGCCGGCTGCTGCAACCGCGGCAGCGGGCACTGCGGTCGCCGCCGTGTCTGCCGCTGCCAGCGCCGCTCCGGCCAAGGCTGAGCCCGCGGCGGCCTCAGACGCCGGCAAGAAGCTCTATGACACCGCCTGCATGGTCTGCCACGCGGCCGGTGTGGCCGGTTCGCCGAAGTTCGGCGACAAGGCGGCCTGGGCACCGCGCATCGCCACCGGCATGGACGCGCTCTACGCCAGTGTGATCAAGGGCAAGGGCGCCATGCCCCCGAAGGGCGGGTCAGCTGCCAGCGACGCCGACATCAAGGCTGCAGTCCAGTACATGGTGGCTGCTGCCAAGTGATTGCCCCGCGCGAAGCCAGCCGCTACTGAGTGCCAGGCTTCGACGCGGACGTTCACCGCACCCCGCAACGGCGCCTCAGGGCGCCGTTTTTGCGTCAGCCCGACTTGAGCATGCCCTTGAGTGCCGCGAGCCGCTGCTTGGCCGAGTCGGCGGTCACGATCGCCGAAACGCCACCCTCAGTGTCGAGCTTCATCTCGGCAATGAAGCGGGACGGCAATCGGCTGACCACCGTCTTGGCCCGCTTGCGCTGACGGCACCAGGTGATCGTGAGCGTGCGCTGTGCACGGGTGACCGCGACGTACATCAGGCGACGCTCCTCCTCGATGCGCTGAGGGCCCTCCTCGGCGTCCTGCTCGATGTCGCCGCTGTGCGGCATCAGGCCTTCTTCGCAACCCACCACGAAGACATGCGGAAATTCCAGGCCCTTGGCGGCATGGACCGTGGTCAGTCGAACCGCATCGGCCTGGTCGTCCTTGCCATCGAGCCGGGACAGCAAGGCGATGGTTTGCGCCAGATCGATCAGTGTCTTGCCGTCTTCCTCGCCGCGCTTGGCCATCCAGGCAACGAAGTCGGTGACGCTTTGCCAGCGCTGGCTGGCCTGCTTTTCTTCCTGCGTCGACAGCAGATACTCGTGATACCCGATCGCCGCCAGGATTTCGGTGAGCAACTCACCGGGAGGCTCCTTCCTGGCGCGCCATTCGATGCGGTTCACGAATGAACCGAACTCACGCAAGGGCTCAAGCTGACGCGCCGACAGCCGCGTCTCGACGCCGGTCTCGAAGAGCGCCTCGAACATCGACTTCTGCCGCTCGGCGGCATACGCACCGAGCACCTGCAGCGTCTGGGGGCCGACGCCCCGCTTGGGCGTGGTGATGGCACGGATGAAAGCCGGGTCATCGTCGTCGTTGGCCAGCAGGCGCAGCCAGGCGATCACATCGCGGATCTCGGCGCGCTCGAACCAGGATTGCCCGCCCGACAACACATAGGGAATCTTTTCCTTGCGCAGTGCCTGCTCGATGATCCGGGCCTGGTGGTTGCCGCGATACAGCACCGCGTAATCCGAGAACTTGCCTCGGCGCTCGAAGCGAAGCGCCTGCAATCGCATGGCGATCGACTCGGCTTCCACTTCGTCGTCGTCCATCGGCACGACCCGCACCGGATCGCCCACGCCGAGTTCTGACCACAAGCGCTTTTCATGCAGCTTGGGATTGTTGGCAATCAGCTGGTTGGCGGCGGTCAGGATGTTGCGGCTCGATCGATAGTTCTGTTCGAGCTTGATCACCTTCAGGCGCGGGTAATCGGTCGAGAGCCGCTTGAGGTTTTCCAGCGTCGCCCCGCGCCAGCCGTAGATCGACTGGTCGTCGTCGCCCACTGCGGTGAAGGCCGCACGCGGCCCGGCAATCCGCTTGAGCAGTTCGTACTGCGTGGCATTGGTGTCCTGATACTCATCGACCAGCAGATAGCGCAGGCGGTTCTGCCAGCGCTCGGCGACATCCGGATGCTCGCGCAGCATCTTCAGCGGCAGGCCGATCAGGTCGTCGAAGTCGACCGACTGGTAGCCGGCCAGGGTCGCGGCATAGTCGCGATAGGCCCGGGCAGCGGCATGTTCGTCATTGTTGCGGGCAGCGGCTGCGGCAGCATCCGGATCGAGGCCTTCGTTCTTCCACAGCGAAATGCGGCCCTGGACCGCTCGAGCCACCTTGCGGTCGGTCGTGCCGACGAGTTGCGCCACGATGGCGGCTGCATCGTCTGAATCGAGAATCGAAAAAGACTTCTTCAGTCCGAGCGCTGCGCCGTCTTCGCGCAGCATCTGCACACCCAGTGAGTGAAAGGTCGAGACCAGCGGGCGCTCGGTCTCGCGCAGCTTCACCATCTCCTTGAGGCGCTCGGCCATTTCCTGGGCGGCCTTGTTGGTGAAGGTGATCGCGGCGATCGCCCGGGGCGTGACACCGCCTTCAATCAGATGGACGATCTTGCGGGTGATCACCCGGGTCTTGCCGCTGCCGGCCCCTGCGATCACCAGGCAGGGACCGTCCAGATAGCGGACCGCGTCGAGCTGGGCAGGGTTCAGGGTGTCGGTCATCGGTTCAGGCCATCGGGGGTATCGAGATCAGATTTCGAGGGGGTCGACCACCAGCTGCCAGCGCACCGACGAGCGCTGCGCATGCAGGGCATCGACCCACGGCCCGAGCGCAGCATGCAGGGCGGGGCGCGACGCCGATTCGATCAGCATCTGTGCGCGGGCCTGGCCGCGCAGCTGGGCCAGCGGCATCGGCACCGGATCACACACGGTGAGCTGGGCCAGCACCTCGCGTGGAATCGGCGAGTCGGGGCCCTCATTGAGCAGCACAGTCCGGGCGGTGGCCAGAAATGCATGGGCCTGCTCGGCACCGCGCGCCTGCGCCGTCAGCAGGGCCTGATAGACGAAGGGCGGCAGGCGGGCCTGATCACGCTCTTCGAGCTGCTGCTGGGCAAAGCGCGGATAGTCATGGGCCGCCAGGGCTTCATACACCGGATGCTGGGGAAAACGGGTCTGCATCAGCACCCGGGCTCCGGCCAGGTGGCGTCCGGCCCGCCCGGCCACCTGCA
>CAIXXI010000383.1 GCA_903923345.1 uncultured Burkholderiales bacterium
CAAGTCCTCCAGCGGCACGACATAGCGTGCTTCGGGGTGTGACATGGTGAAGATCCTGATGGGGTTTGGAAGGCTTAGGCTGAATGCGAACCCTGAACGGACACGCGCAGCGCTGTAGTCGAACCGCTTTCAAACCACCCAGGCGCAGATGGCAAACGGCACGGCTGCAACACTTCGAGCGCTATTTCTCAATCCCCTGTCATTTTACTGCCACGACACAAACTCTAACGCGCAAAATGACCGCTTCTCCGCGTCCGACGCCACTGCGGCAGGCGTCTTCAACATGAGCTTCGAATGACCGACTCCAAACAGGTTCAGGCTGATCGCACCGTCTTTTTCGTATCGGATGGTACTGGCATCACGGCCGAAACGTTTGGCCACTCGATCCTGTCGCAGTTCGAAGGCCTGCAGTTGCGCCAGGTCAGATTGCCATTCATCGACAGCCCGGAAAAAGCCGATGAGGCCTTGCAACGGATCGAACGTCAACGGCAATCCGATGGCCGGAGACCGATCATCTTCAGCACGCTGGTGAACCCCGAAATCAACGACATCGTCCGGTCGGCCGATGCCCTGTTCCTGGACATGATTGCCGGCTTCGTTGGACCGCTCGAGCAGGAGTTCGGGATCAAGTCCACCCACACAATTGGGCGATTCCATGCGGTGGCGGGCTCGGACAGCTACAAGAAGCGCATCGAGGCCATCCATTTTTCGATGGCACATGATGACGGGCAGGCGCATCGCGATCTGGACCAGGCCGATGTGATCCTGGTGGGTGTTTCGCGCTCCGGCAAGACGCCGACCAGCCTGTATCTGGCCGTCCAGCATGGACTGAAAGCGGCGAACTATCCGCTGATCCCGGAAGACTTCGCCCGAGGCAAGATGCCCGATGTGCTGTATCGATATCGGTCCAAGCTGTTTGGCCTGACGATTGCACCCGAACGCCTGGCCGAAGTGCGCAACGAGCGACGCCCGGGCAGCCGCTACGCCTCGCTGGAAAACTGCCGCATGGAGGTGAATGAGGCCGAAACGATGATGAGAAAGGAGTCGATCCCCTGGCTGTCGTCGACCACGAAATCGATCGAGGAGATTGCCACCACGATCCTCACCCTGCTGGATCTCGACTAGGGTGAGTTAGCTGGTCGAGCGCTGGCGTCGTTGCTCGAACAGACACACGGCCGCAGCCGCGGCCACATTGAGCGACTCGACCGAATCGACCTGAGGAATCCGCAGCCAACGCGCCACATCCGGGGCGATGGCGGGTGAAACCCCCTCGCCTTCGCTGCCAAACAACCAGACCGATGCACCGCGCAAATCCTCATCGAACACCGAGGCGGCCTGATGCAACCGTGTTCCGATGATCTGCGCATCCAGCCGATCGCGTACAGCGTCCCAGGGCACCGATTCATGGATGGCCAGATGAAAATGGGCACCCATCCCGGCCCGCAGCACTTTGGGTGACCAGCACCAGGCGGTGCCAGGTGCAGTGATCACGGTCGCGATGCCGGCCGCCGCCGCGGTGCGCAGCAGGGTTCCGACATTGCCCGGGTCCTGGATCCGGTCAAGAAAAACCGCATCACCTTCAATTCGAGCTGGCAGATCGGGGCGCGGGGTCTCGATCAGAAATGCCAGGCCGACGCCCTGCCCGAGGGTCGACATCTGGGAGAACAGCTCGTCGGCCACGCTGACCGGCTCAATGGACTGCGAGCGCAGCAGCTCGATGACCTGCGGATGCGACGCGGCACTGTCGCTGACCAGCACGGCTTGCGGCGCGCCGAAACGCTGTGAATAGGCCTCGCACAAGTGGATACCCTCGAGCACGGAGCGCCCTGTGCGCCGGCGTTCCCGCGCGGAATGGGCCAGGTCACAGGCCTCGCGAAAGAGCGGGTTGTCGCGCGAGGTGATGCGTCGTGCGCTGCTCATCTTGAAAGCGCCCGCATTGCCTGGCCCTGTTCGGCCGCTTCGCGCACCGGTCGGAAGCTGATCCGATGATGCTCACACGGCCCATGCCTGCGCAGCAATTCCAGGTGTGCAGCGGTCGGGTAGCCCTTGTGCAGGTCGAATCGATACTGCGGATGCTGCTGATGCAGTGTCAGCAGTCGGCTGTCACGCTCGGTCTTGGCCAGAATCGAGGCGGCGGAAATCGCTGCGTCCAGGGCATCGCCCGAGACGATCAGCTCGATGGAACAGGGCAAGTCAGGCGCCCGATTGCCATCGACTCGGGCCAGTGTGGGGACGACCGGCAAGGACAGGACCGCTCGGCGCATCGCCAGAAGGCTCGCCTGAAGAATGTTGAGCCGGTCGATTTCTTCAACGCTCGCCTCGCCGATCCCCCAGTGCAGGGCCTCCTGGCGAATCCGCCCAGCCAGGTGCTCGCGCCGGCTGGACGACAAGGCTTTGGAATCGCGCAATCCCGGGATCGGCCGAGAAGGATCGAGGATCACTGCCGCAGCCAGCACAGGCCCTGCGAGCGGGCCCCGACCGGCCTCATCGACGCCACAGATCCATCCTTCATTGGATGACAGCGCCCGTTCACGCTGCTCACTTGTGCGTGCAGAGTCGGCGCCAACCAGGGGCGATCGGGGTGAGCGTGATTTCAAGACTGCGCCTGTGAAGGCTCTGAGGCCGACGCCCGCTCGCGGATCTGCGCGGCGCGCAGGCGCTCGGGCGGCACCATCTCGAGCAGTGCCTGGGCAGCACGGTGTGCGCAATTGCAGCGCAACTGCTCATGCATCCCGGCGAATCGTTCGGCCAGACGGGCGAGCTGCGCCGGATCGTCGAGTTGCGCGAGCAGCGCAGTCCCCATCGCCTGCGGAGTGGCTGCGTCTTGAACAAACTCCGGCACCAGCGATTCATTGCACAGAATGTTCGGCAGGCCGATCCAGGGCAGATAGCCCATGTTGCGCATCAGCCGGTGGGTCGCCCAGGCCATTCGATAGGCGATCACCATCGGTTTGCGATGCAGGGCCACCTCAAGGGTGGCAGTGCCGCTTGCGACCAGGACGGCATCGGCTGCAGCCATCGCCTCGTGCGAACGCCCCATGATCAGCCTGCAATCCGTGTGATCGGGCAGGCCTGCCGCCGCCAACAGCGCCTTGAGCCGATCAAACAGGCGCGGGGTTGCTGCTGGCACGATAAAACTCAGGTCGGAACGTTGCGCCGCAAGCCAGGCGATCGTCTGGATGAAGACGGGCGCGATGTAGGTGATCTCGCTGCCTCGGCTGCCTGGCAACACTGCGATGAGCGTGCGGCCCTCCGGGATGCCGAGAGCAGCACGGGCTGCAGCGCCGTCGGTTTGCAGCGGGATGGCATCTGCCAGCGGGTGCCCGACATAGGTGGCATCGATCCCGGCTGCGTCATACAGGCGCTTTTCAAATGGAAACAGCAGCAGCATCCGATCGACCGAGCGGGCGATGGTCCGGATGCGTTCGCCCCGCCAGGCCCAGATCGAAGGCCCGATGAAGTGCGCCACACGGGTTCCACTGGCCCGAAGTCGCCGCTCCAGGTCGAGGTTGAAATCGGGAGCGTCCACGCCCACGAAGACGTCGGGCTGCCAGGCCTGCATGCGATCGTAGAGCTGATGTCGGATGCGACGCAGCTTCGGATACGCCCGGATCACCTCGACATAGCCGCGTACCGCAAGCGTCTCGGAGGGCCACCAGGCATCAAAGCCACGAGCGGCCATCGCAGGACCGCCGATGCCGGCTGCATTCAATCGAACAGTGCTGGCAATGCCGGTTCCGCCGCTTTCAGGGGACAGGCTGCTGTGCTGAAGACCGTCGAGCACTGATGCGGCCAGCAGATCGCCTGAAGTTTCTCCGGCGACCATGCCGAGACGGATCGCCTGATCTGCATCGCCCAGCGCTCCACTC
>CAIXXI010000384.1 GCA_903923345.1 uncultured Burkholderiales bacterium
ATTGATTTCATCGGCCAGCAGCAGGTTGGTGAAAACCGGCCCGAGGGAGGTGCTGAATTCGCCGGTCTTCTGGCTGAAGATCCGAGTGCCGACCAGATCGGCTGGCACCAGGTCGGGCGTGAACTGGATACGGCGGAACTGCCCGTCGATGGTGGTTGCGAGGGTTTTTACGGTGAGCGTCTTGGCCAGACCAGGCACGCCTTCGACCAGCAGGTGCCCCTGGGCCAGGATGGCGACCAGTACACGCTCAAGGAATGTGTCCTGTCCGACGACCACCTTCTTGACCTCATAGAGGATGCGCTCCATCAGCGCGGCGATCTCGGGTGCGGTTGTGCCGCTGGGGTTGCTTGCGATCATGAGAGGTCCAATCAGAATGGAGACATGCCTGCGCCGGCTGCAGCGCTTTCAATGGGGACTGCAAAACCGATCCCCACGAAGACGCGCTGCTCGGTCGGGTTGAGGACGGCAGTGACGATGCCGATCACTTCGCCTTCTGGGGTCATCAATGGGCCCCCGGAACTGCCAGGATTGACTGCGGCATCGAACTGGATCAGGTTGGTGAGAATCTGCTTGCCATCGGGTGAGCGGAATTCGCGCTTGAGTCCGGAGACCACGCCGGACGTGACTGAAGGGCCAATCCCGAACGGAAAGCCCGCTGCCACAACCGTGTCGCCCGATCGAATCTCTGCGGTCGATTTGAGTGTGGCTGCCTTCAAGTCATCCGGCAATGTTTTGGCCTGTAGGACCGCCAGGTCCTGGTCGGGTTGCGCCTTGACCACAACGGCATCCGATTCGAGTCCGTCGGCAAACACCACTTTGATCGAGTCGGCACCGGCCACCACATGCAGGTTGGTCAGAATCAATCCTGACTCAAGCACCACCACGCCGCTGCCGACCCCGATATCCGCTGCGGACTCCTTGCCATTGGCCGGGCCGAGTCTGCGCACGCGGACCAGAGACGGCGCGATCACCTCCCAGGCTTTGGCGGCAGGCGAGGGGAGCGCCTGCGACTGCAGGGTGTGCAGTACGGCCGAATCGATGTCCTGCTGGGTGATCCGTTGCGGTGCGGCTGACATGAATGCATGCGCCAGCGCCCCGGCCAGAGCGCCCAGCAGTGCAGTGGCCAACCATCGAGCGGTCTGCGATCGCAACCACGAGAATCTCTGGGGTGCCGGGCGCGGTATTGCCGCGACTGCTGGCGGGATTTTGGGATCCGGACTCAGGCGATCAGCAGCATTCGGCGCGGGCTCGACGCCAGCAGGTCGGACACGACTCGATCGACTGTAGAGCGGCTGGCGGCTCATGGTCTGTCGCGCTTACAGCAGACGGGTGGCAGCCTGCGGTCGGCGTCGATCAGGGCATGGTTCGACTGAATCTCGGGCGCCAGTGCCGATGCAATCTCGATCATGTTCATGGCCGGATTATCCCCGGCACACTCGCATTGACAAAGGGCCTGGAGCCGGCACCTGCGAAACGTTTGAGCGCGCGCCGCTCAGTGGGACCAGACAACCGTCTGGCGAATGCCCCAAAGCGGGGCCGATGTATGTGCGTCGAAATGAAAACGGGGCCGAAGCAATGAAGCTTTGACCCCGTGTATAAGACATGGCGCGCCCGGCAGGATTCGAACCCACGACCCCTTGGTTCGTAGCCAAGTACTCTATCCAACTGAGCTACGGGCGCTAAGCCATCAACTATAGCATGGTTGTAACGTGACTGAACAGGTTTTGGCGTTGACCGTGTTTTGACTTGAGTATATACCACAATATGAAAAGCTGTTTCTTGATACGGAAGCTCGGCTAGACTACATCTTGAATCAGCAGCGTCGCGGCAACCTGAACTGCCTACAATCGCGCCGCTCACCGACTGGAGACGACCATGTCCGCCGTGCCCAATGCCTCTGCCGCAAATGATGATGACAGCCTCGAGACTCAGGAGTGGCTCGACGCACTCGAAGCGGTCATCGATCGGGAAGGTCCGCAGCGCGCTCACTTCCTGCTCGAGGCGCTGACCGAGAAAGCCCGCAGAAGCGGCGCGTTCATCCCGTTTTCAGCGCATACCGCGTACATCAACACCATACCGGTCCACCTGGAAGCGCGCAGCCCGGGTAATGCCGAATACGAAGAGCGCATCCGGTCCTACATTCGCTGGAATGCCATGGCGATGGTGGTCCGGGCCAATCGCCTGGACCCACCTGATGGCGGCGATCTTGGCGGGCACATCGCGTCCTTTGCGTCGCTTGCCACGATGATCGGCTCAGGCATGAATCATTTCTGGCATGCGCCGCACGAGGGCCATGGTGGCGATCTGGTCTATTTCCAGGGTCATACCGCGCCCGGGATCTACGGGCGTGCATACCTGGAAGGCCGCCTGAACGATGAGCAACTGATTCATTTCCGCCAGGAAGTCGATGGCAAGGGGCTGCCTTCGTATCCGCACCCCAAATTGATGCCTGATTTCTGGCAATTTCCAACGGTCTCCATGGGGCTTGGCCCGATCATGGCGATCTACCAGGCGCGCTTCCTGAAATACCTGCATGCCCGCGGCCTGGCCGACACAGCCAATC
>CAIXXI010000385.1 GCA_903923345.1 uncultured Burkholderiales bacterium
AGGGAGAGCCTTTCATCATCGCAAAAGCCGGCAAACCGTTGGTCAAAGTGGTTGCCATCACTGCACCGGAGGCTGGCCAGACGCGCCGACTCGGTTTTTTGAAAGGCCGCATTCAGACACCGCATGACTTTGATCAACTCGGCCAAAGCGAAATTGCGCAGTTGTTCTATGAACGGCAGTCACGATGAAGCTGCTGGTCGACTATCTCCCGCTATTTGAGCAGCGGACATGAGATTGCGGCCTACACACGGCACCGATCCCTTCAACGCCTCGCAACCGGCATTTACAGGAAACCAATCACCTGTCTTGCCTCATGACCGAACCGCACACCCGACCCAAATAAAAAGGCCGGATTGCTCCGGCCTTCTACCTACACTTCATTCACCAAGGCGTTCGACAACCCGCCTCGAGGGCGAGTCGGCGAACCTCCGTCTGATCAGGCCGCTTTCTTGCCGGCGTGATCGTGACCATCAAAGAACTGCTCGTCCTCGGTTGAACCCTTGAGTGCTGCGGTGGACGACTGGTTTTCGATGGTGGTGGTCACCGCATCGAAGTAACCGGTGCCGACTTCGCGCTGGTGCTTGACCGCAGTGAAGCCTCTTTCGGCTGCAGCAAACTCGGCTTCCTGCAGTTCGACGAAGGCGCTCATGTTGTCGCGGGCGTAGCCGTAGGCCAGGTTGAACATCGAGTAGTTCAGGCTGTGGAAGCCGGCCAGCGTGATGAACTGGAACTTGTAGCCCATCGCGCCGAGCTCGCGCTGGAACTTGGCAATGGTGTCGGCGTCGAGGTTGCGCTTCCAGTTGAACGACGGCGAGCAGTTGTACGACAGCATCTTGCCCGGGAACTGCTTGTGGATGGCTTCCGCGAACTTGCGAGCGAAGGCCAGGTCGGGCGTGCCGGTTTCGCACCAGATCAGGTCTGCGTACGGCGCATAAGCCAGACCACGCGAGATCGCCTGGTCGATGCCATTACGGGTCTTGAAGAAGCCTTCGACGGTGCGCTCACCCGTGATGAAGGGCTTGTCGTTTTCGTCCACGTCCGAGGTCACCAGGTCGGCGGCTTCGGCATCAGTACGAGCCAGCAGGATCGTGGGCACGCCCATGACGTCAGCAGCCAGACGTGCAGCCACCAGCTTGGACACCGCCTCGCGGCTGGGCACCAGCACCTTGCCGCCCATGTGGCCGCACTTCTTCACAGCAGCCAGCTGGTCTTCAAAGTGAACGCCAGCAGCGCCGGCCTCGATCATCGCTTTCATCAGTTCGAAAGCGTTGAGCACACCGCCAAAACCGGCTTCGGCATCGGCCACGATCGGCGCGAAGTAGTCGGTATAGCCAGCGTCGCCCGGGTTCTTGCCTTCCATCCACTGGATCTGGTCGCAGCGGGTCAGGGCATTGTTGATCTTCTTGACGACTTGCGGCACCGAGTTGATCGGATAGAGCGACTGGTCGGGATACATCTCACCGGCCAGATTGGCATCACCTGCCACCTGCCAACCGGACAGGTAAATCGCCTTCAGGCCAGCCTTGACCTGCTGCATTGCCTGGTTGCCGGTCAGGGCGCCGAGCGAATTCACGAAGGGCTCGGTGTTGATCAGGTTCCAGAGTTTCTCGGCGCCACGCTTGGCCAGGGTGTGATCAACAGCGACCGAACCACGCAGACGAACCACTTCAGCCGCGCTGTAGCCGCGCTTGATGCCGCGCCAGCGGGGGTTGTCGGACCATTCTTTTTGCAGCTTCTGAGCTTCGAGTTCGCGTGACGGCATGATCTGGTTTCCTTAGTGAGGATCGGGTTGATGACAGAAGGTTTGAAGGGGAGGCTGAACTGCGTCAGCGATCCGAACACCATACCCAGCCGGATGCTGCGCGACAACGGGCTTTTTCCTCACTTGACAGAAAAATTAAATCTTTTATTTTCAGGCACTTGATCCACTTTCACCACGATACGAAAAGCCCCTTATCACTCTGAAAAATGACGTTGCTGCATCGCACCGAGTCAATTTCGCAATATGGAATTCATTTTTCAAGAGAGAAAATGGTGCCGTCAATCAGACGAGCCGAATTGACCGTGCCGCCCGGTTCCCGATGCAAAACGCGCAGCCCCCGAAAACGTCTCCCCGCTCTCAATCACTCGCAGCCCGCCGGCCATTTCCTGAGCAATCGCCTCATCCTCCTCAAGGCTCCATTGCGAGAGCACGGAACGGCGATCGGCTCGCAGGCAGTTCTGTGGAAATGCGGCGATTTCGTGAGCAAGCCGAATCGCCTCAAGCCGTGCCGTCCCGGCCGGAACCATGCGATTGGCCAGTCCGATGGCCAGCGCCTCGTCGGCCTTGACCGGGCGTCCGGTCAGAATCAGGTCCATCGCCCGCGATTGGCCAATCAGACGCGGAAGGCGAATCGTGCCCATGTCGATGAGCGGCACACCAAAACGACGGCAAAAAATCCCGAAGATTGCGGTTTCAGACACCACCCGAAGGTCAGACCACAGCGCCAGCTCGGTGCCGCCCGCAACCGCGTAGCCCTCAATCGCAGCGATCACCGGCTTGGACAATTCAAGACGGCTCGGCCCCATGGGGGCCATGGTGTTGCGCCCACCGACTTCACGGCGCTTTTCACGATCGCCCACTGCCATCGCCTTCAGATCGGCGCCGGCACAGAAGGTCTCGCCCACGCCAGTGAACACGGCAACCGATGCGGATTCGTCGGCATCAAAAGCCAGGAAGGCTTCATACAGTTCATGCGCAGTGCGACCGTTGACTGCATTGCGCCGCTCGGGACGGTTGATCGAGATCACGGTCACCGGACCGTCCTGCTCGACGAGGATATTGGCTTGCGACGCTTCTGACATGTGCGGGCCTCCAGGGGCTTGAATCAATCGGATTGCGGGTGCATCCGATTTAATTCCAGACCGAGGCTGAGTCAAGTCGCCTGAGAGCGGATCGCATCAAGCGTGGCACGTACCGATTCATCGTCGAGCTGACCAAATTCCCGGTACCAGGTGCCAACGGCCTCAAACGGCTCTGGCGTGACCAGGCACACCACTTCATCGGCTTGTTGGGCGATTCGACTCAGCGATTCAGCCGACGCAACCGGCACGGCCACGAAGATGGAGGACGGCTGCGCGGACCGCACAGCCCCAATGGCAGCGCTCATGGTGGCGCCGGTTGCCATCCCATCATCGACCAGCACGACGCGCTTGCCACGCAACTCAGGCGCGGGCCTGCCGCCACGGTAGACCCGCTCGCGTCGCTCGAGTTCGGTGCGCTCGCGCTCGACCACCCGCTCGAACTCGATACGCTCCACACCCTGTGCGATCTCGGCATTAACGACCCGATTGTCGCCACCAGCCAATGCGCCCATCGCTAATTCGGCTCGTCGCGGATGACCGAGTTTGCGCACGATGAGCAGGTCGATCGGTACCTTCAGCGCCCTGGCGACTTCGGCTGCAACCGGGACGCCACCACGCGGCAAGGCCAGCACGATCCACTCTTCGGGCACCCGAGGCACGAAACCTTCGGCGATCAGCTCCCGCCCAAGTGCTCTGCCCGCCGCCACCCGGTCGTGCAGCAGATCGGGCAGCAGATCGCCCTGCATGCCCTACTCCTCAAACAGCGGCGGCTCGTTATCGTCGGTGTCGACCTGTCGAATCCACTGATCGATTTCTTCCTCGGCACTGAGCCAGTCATCGACTTCCAGTCCGCTTGAAAACCCGCGTCGCTCGGCCCTCAGGAAGGCGGCTGTGGCAATCATTTCACGGCGCTGGGACTCGTCGATGTTGGACACCGCATTGCTTGCGGCGCGGCCAGTGGGTCGAGCCACCGTGCCCGCAGAGCGCCGACGCTGTGATGCAGCCGATGGCATCGAAGAGACTGATTGGGCGGGCGATGCCCCCGATCCGGAATTGAGTGAATGAGCGTTCATGATGAATTCCTTATGTCTTGCCTGTTTGGATTGGGTCTTGTGCAATTCAACGAAGGGCAAGCCTTCGCCTAAGCCGCCCAGTCAACCCGTAGCTGATACTGACCTTCGGCAAAGCCATACTTGAGCACGCCGCCGTAGGCATGCAGCAAGGACTTGCCAATGGCCTGGACCAGATGGATGTCGGTGGTGGTGATCTGGATGCGTCCATCCAGTGCCTCGATGTCCATGATTCTTTGCAGCGGATGCTCGACCTGCATCTGCTCGGCCACATGGCGCGCGGTGACGAGCACTTCGCTGCGGTGCTCGTAGGCATAGGAGCCCTCGATCGTCAGGGTGCCGGCCGGATACCGATCTGCAATGCGTTGGCAGGCCGGGCACCGATGGGAATGGGCCTGTGTATTGGCTGCGCCATGCTGCCAGCGCCCCTCGCGACAGACCAGCGCACAGTCCGGGCACAACAACTCGCCACGGGGTTTTCGTCGCGCACGATAAGGGTCATTGCGCGTGTCCATCATCAATTGCAAGCGGCGTCCGGGCGAAAAGCCCAGTGCGCGATTGCCGGGTTCGGCGTGCTTCACACAGTCTCCTGATCCTGACATGTCCGCGTGGTGTGCGGATCGGCAACAATCCACCGTCGCCTCAGTCAGTCCGGCACTTCACGCCGGATCAGGCTTCAGGACGACGGGCCCTCAGGATCTTCAGGCAGCAACTCACGTGCCTGTGACTCGGGCAAGGTCTCGACATCGCGCAGCCGCTTTGCAATCGCGCGCGAGCGAACCTCGGCTCCGTCCAGTGAATTGCTCACGGTCTGCAACTGCTGCTTCGTTCGGGCCAGCACATCGCCAAAGCGACCGAACTCAGTCTTCACCGCTCCGAGCACTGCCCACACCTCACTCGTGCGACGCTCGACCGCCAGCGTGCGAAAGCCCATCTGCAGGCTATTCAGAAGCGCAGCCAGTGTGGTCGGGCCGGCAATCACCACGCGAGAGACACGCTGCAGCTCGTCGATCAGCCCGGCTCTGCGCACCACCTCGGCATACAAGCCTTCAGTCGGTAAAAAGAGCAGCGCGAAGTCGGTGGTGTGGGGCGGATCAATGTACTTCTCGCGAATCCGCCGCGCTTCGGCACGCAGCCTGGCTTCAAGTGCGCGACCCGCCTCCTCCACACCCGCCGCATCCGCCCGATCGTGGGCCTGCTGCAGACGCTCCCAGTCTTCACGCGGAAACTTCGCATCGATCGGCAACCACACCGGCGTCTCGTGCCCAGGCAGCCGGATCGCGAATTCCACCCGGTCATTCGAGCCTGGCACCGTTGCCACATTGGCCTCGAACTGCCCCGCCACCAGCATCTGCTCGAGCAGCGCGCCCAGCTGCACTTCGCCCCAGACACCGCGCGTCTTGACGTTCGACAGCACGCGTTTCAGGTCACCGACATCCGAGGCCAGTGCCTGCATCTCGCCCAACCCGCGATGCACCTGCTCGAGCCGATCCGACACCATCTTGAAGCGCTCGCCAAGCCGCTGTTCAAGCGTTGCATGCAGCTTCTCGTCAACCGTCTGGCGTATCTGCTCGAGCTTGACGGTGTTGTCCTGCTGCATGTCGCGCAGCCGTGCTTCGAGCACCGCCCGGATCTCGGTGAGGCGCTTTTCATTGGATTCGGTCAGCTGCACCAACTGACGGGCAAAGCCATCGATCTGCGCGTTCTGGATCCGGGCCACGGTGCCCAGCTGCTCGGTGAGTTGTGTGCCAAAGCGTCCGATCGAGTCGGACATCTCGGTGCGGTTGCCCCGCGCCTGCTCGAGCACCTCATTTCGAACCTCGCGAGACAGGCGCTCACTGTCACGCTGCAATTGCGCCTCGATGGCATCGAAGGCATCGCGGGTTTCAGAGGCAACTGCGGGACGACGCATGAACACGCCCAACAGCAGGGCGAGCGCGAGCAGCATGCACACGACCAGCACACACAGCAAGATTTCGATCAGGCTCATGCCGATCAGCCCGGCCGGTTGCGCATCCAGTCTGCCGTCGAGGCGAAGGACTGCAACAGGCGATCCAGCAGGGGTTCAGGCACGTCGCAATCAGCCATGGCCTGCGCCATGCACAGCAGCCACTGATCCCGCTCGGTGCTGGCAATCGGGTATGGCAGATGGCGCGCTCGCAGCCGCGGATGGCCAAAGCGCTCGATGTAGAGATCCGGCCCGCCCATCCAGCCGCACAAGAACCAGAAGAGCTTGTCTCGTGAGCCGTCCAGTGGCGTTGGATGCAGCGCCAGAATGCCTGCAAAACGCTCATCCAGCGCCATCAGGTCATAGAAGCGATCCACCAGCGCACGCACGCCGGGCTCACCGCCCAACAACTCAAAGGGCGTCGGACCGGTGTCGGGCGTTGATTCGATGTCTTGACCACTCATGGCGATTGCCTGGCTTCTCAGGCGCCGCGCAGCGTGGCCAGCGGTGGGCTTTCGACCACGCTTCGCAGGCTGAACCATCCGGCAATCACAGACAGGGCCGTACCCACCAGGATCGCGATGGGCAGCGTGCTCCAGCGCGGTGTGAATTCAAATTGAAACACCTGATGCGCCAGCACCGCACCGATCGCCATCGCACCCAGTGCGGCCAGAAGCCCGGCCAAAGCGCCGGTGATGGCCAGCTCGAACAATTGCGCCCGATGCAATTGCGCGCGGGAGGCACCGAGCGCGCGCATCAAACCCGCCTCGCGAACCCGATCGTCCCTTGAGCTGGCCAGCGCGGCATACAGCACCATCACCCCAGCGGCCAGGGTAAACAGAAACAGGAATTGCACTGCGCGCACCACATGCTCCAGGATCGACTGCACCTGCTGCACGATCGAGCTGGTATCGAAGACCGTGAGGTTCGGAAAGCGTGCCAGCAGTTCGTTGGTCGCAGCCAGCCTCGACGGCGGCAGATAAAACGAGGTGATCCAGGTCTGCGGTCGATCGCCCAATGCACGGGGACTCATGATCAAAAAGAAATTGACCTGCATTGAGTCCCAGGCCACTTTGCGCGCACCGACCGTCGTCACCTCGACCGGCTCGCCGGCAATGTCGAAGGTCAGGCGATCGCCCAGGCTCAAACCCAGCGTCTGCATGATGCCGATCTCGATGGACGCTTCCGGCTCGGCGGGATCCAGCCATCGACCTGTCACCGTTCGATTGTGCGGCTGAATGGTCGAGAGATAAGACAGGTTGAACTCGCGATCGACCAGGCGGCGGGCACGGTCCGAATCGAACTGCGACAGATCGACCGGCTTGCCGTTGATCTCAACCAACCGGCCCCGCACCATGGGCAGCAACTCGGCCTGCCGGATCCCCAGCGAGGTGAGCATGTCGGAGACCGCGTCGCGCTGGTCGGGCTGGATGTTGATGAGAAAACGGTTGGGCGCATCAGGCGGTGCCGCACGCTGCCAGCTGTCGAGCAGATCCCCGCGGGTCACCGTCAACAGCATCAGCGCCATCAGCCCGACCGACAGGGCTGCGGTCTGTGCAATCGAAGCACCCTGCCTGCGACTCCAGGATGCGAGCGCCACGCGCAGCGCGGCATTGTGGCTGCCCTGACCGACCAGGTGACGCAGTGGCGACAGCAGACGGATCGCAAGCCACGACACACCGACGAAAATCACTGCTGCAGCCGCAAAGCCCAGGATCGCCATCCCAGCCAACTTGCGGTCTCCCGAAAGCCACAGCAACAGAACCGAAAACGCACCCAAGGCCAGCAGCGCTGCAATCCAGGCGGAGACTGGCGGTGCGCCGAGGTCTCGTCGCAACACCCGCAGCGGGGGCACACCCGCAAGCCGTGCCAAGGGCACCGCCGCAAAGCCCAGCAACAACAGCAGACCGGCCACTGTGGCTTGTATCCCGGGCAGCATCGAGGCTGCGGGCAGTGCGAATTTGAGCGCCGGCCCGGCGAGCTTCACCAGCATCAGATGCCCGAGCCAGCCGATCGCAGAACCGATCAGGCCACCAGCCAGACCCAGCCACAGCATCTGGAGCAGCAAGGCACTGAAGAGTCGGCTCTGGGTGATACCAATAGCACGCATCACCGCACAACCGTCCAGATGGCGCTGGGCAAATCGACGAGCAGCCACCGCAATCGCCACGGCGGCAATCAGTGCAGCGAGCAAGGACACTAGCGCGAGAAACTGCTGAGCGCGATCCAGCGTGGCCCTCAACTCGGGCCGACCGTTATCCAGCGACTCCATGCGCTGGCCTCGCGAAAGGCCCTGTGCGGCCCAGTTCTCGAAGGCCGAAAGCTGGTTCGCATCGCCAGACAACAAGGTGCGGTGGGTCACGCGACTGGCAGGCTGCACCAACCCTGTCGAGGCCAGATCGGACAGCGCCATCATGGCCCGAGGTGCGAAGTTCACGAAATTGGCGCCACGATCAGGCTCGAGTGCAATCACCCGAGTAATCTGAAAACGCCGCTCGCCCAGATGCAGCGAATCGCCGATCGACACTCCCAGCGCCTGCAGCAACGAAGGATCGACCCAGACCGTGCCGTCCTGCGGGATGGAGTCGGCCGGCGCATCCGGCCCATCGAGTTCAGTGCGCGTGCGCAAGGTACCCCGCAGCGGATAGCCGGGGCTGACCGCTTTTACTGAGGTCAGCACTGCTGCCGGTGCCGATTGGCTCGGGCTGGCATCGGCCAATGCCATGCTGGGAAAACTCACTGTCTGCGCACTGCGCAATCCACCGGTCTGCGCCTGCTTGAGCACGGTCTCGGGCAACGGGGCATCCGAAGCAATCACCAGGTCGGCGCCCAGCAACTGACGCGCCTGCAGGTTCAGTGCGAGGCGAATGCGATCGACGAAAAAGCCAACGCTGGAAATGGCAGCGACCGCAATGATCAGCGCGGCCAACAGCAGCGTCAGTTCGCCTGCACGGAAATCCCGGCGCAGCCAGGCGGTGGACAGTGAGAAAGGATTCATGCGTTCTGACTCCTGACCGCCGCAGCGATCGATGCACTGCCAAGCAGCCGATCCATTGCAGCCAGAATATCGCTCACTGCAGGCACCTGCCCGATACCCCCAAAGCTTTCACAGGGGGCATCGCCACTAACCGCGCATTGCGTGGCATCGAAGTCGCAAAAAATGCCGAGGGTGGGTCGGCCCAGCGCGCCGGCCAGATGGGTGAATCCGGTATCCAGGCCGACCACGATGTCGGCAGACTCGAGCAATCCGGCACAGTCGGCCACGCTCAGAAACGGCGGAACAATACCCACGGACTTCGAGCCCTTCACGGCAGCCGAATCAGGCTCTGCGCTGACATCCAACACAGGCCCACAGGCGTGAGCCAATCGCAGCGCGCGCTCGCGTTCAGGTTGATTGCCCCAGAACCAGACCAGATCCCTGCCGCTCGCAGCCAGCCGCTTGCCCACCTCAATCCAGTGCGACTCAGGCCACAGTTTCTCAGGCCGGCTGGCGCCTGGAATCAGCACGGCGCGAGGGCGATCATCAGCCAACCATCCGGGTGAAAACGGCCTGGCTTTCAGACCGAACCGAGCCGGTGTGTTCACCACATACCCCAGCGCACCTGCAGCCACCAGCCGATTACGCTGCACCACATGCAGTGAGCGCTCGACTGAGATAGCACGGTCGTAGGCCAGTGATGCCAATGGCTCCCGGGCCGAACTCCAGGCATGGCCTGCGCGATGGGCTGTGCGGGCGAGCCTTGAAACCGCCGCACTCTTGATCAGCCCCTGGCAATCGATCACCCAGTCGTAGCGAGTTGCGCGCAGTCGCCTCACGAATTCAAGGAGTGCCGCGCGGTTGGCCGGATCATGCAGGCGCTTTCGCCACCGCCGCCAGGCGATCGGGATGACCTGATTGATACCCGGATTCATCTGTGCAATCGCGGCGAAGGGTGCCTCGCAGACCCAGTCGATGCGGGCATCCGGCATGTGTGCCAGCACATCCGCCACCAGCGGCTGGGCATGGACGATATCGCCCATAGAGGACATCTTGACCACGAGAATCCTGGCGCCGCGCATCAGCCCTGCGCGCGTGCCTTGCCCTCGGCCACCAGAGCGGGGTTGAGCTTCGGGTCGTTGTACATCTTGAACTGACGGTAGATCCGGAAAAAACCGCGGCCTTCAGACAGCTCATCGAACAGCCGGTCGAGGCATCCGGCCAGGTCATTGCGCTGGGTCTGAAGCTGCTGATGCCGCGCCGACATGGTCTGGCGATGCGCTGCATCCACATCGGTGCGGACGGTCTGCAGGCCCATGTGATGCACTTTGAGTGAGAGGATCGACAGCCGATCGATCATGGCACCCGCAGTCTCGCTCGACAGGCGCGCCTGCGGATGGCGCAGCCAATCCTGCGTCAGTTTCAACAGCGCATCGTCGATACGCTCCATCGCATCATTGCGCGCCTGGTTGAATCGATCGATGTTGCGCTTGTTGGCCGCGATATCGGCATCCGAGGCCATCGTGCGACGGGCCAGGTCTTCTTCAGCCCACAGCGAACAGTTGAAGCGGTGATTGACCAGCACCCACTCCCAGACTTCAGCGAGTTGCCCCGAAGGCAGACCGTCTCGCACGGCTTGATCCTGTGCGGGCCAATCCGGGCGCATCAGGCAGGCATCATGAAACGCAAGGACTGCGGCGGCACGAAACGGCAGGAGGTTCTGGGAGGGCATCCTGCAAGGATAACCGGTCGGGGTCCTTCAGGATCTCCCCGAGGTGCTCAGAGGCCGGGCCGTCCCAGGAACAGATAGAAGAGCCGGTTATTGCCCTGCGCATAACCGTAGCCCAGATAGACCGGGCCGATGGCGGTGTGTGCGCCAATGAATGCAGTGGCACCGTAGATCCAGCCCGGCTGCTGCAAGCCGATCGCGATGCCATCCATCTTGCCGCCCTCGAGCGCGAAGCCGCCGTAGATGCCTCGCCCAAGCGGATCGGGCAAGGTATAGAGCTGGTTCTGATAGCTCAGGCTGCCGTAGCGCAAAGAGGTGCCCAGAATCTGGTTGAGCTGCAGACCCGACAAATTCATGAATCCGCCCAGGCTGAAGGCCTGGTTCAAAGACAGGCGATTGCTGCCCTCGCCCAGGCGAACACTTGCCGCCAGGGTATGGTCTCCGAAGCTGACCACCTGCTTGCCGTAAACCTCGGCTCGTTGGGTGTTGTAGTTGCCGCCCAGATCACTGTCGACCTGCTCGGCTCGAAAACTTGCCCCGATGACATAACCATCCCGCGGAAAATCCGTGGCGTCGAGCTGGTCGGCCACCAGCGTGAGCTGCCCACCATAGTAGTCATCCTTCGACTCGGGCGCGGAGATGCTGCCTGTACGGGGAAAGCTGTTGCGCCTGCCCGCGAAGATGCCGATTCGGCCTTCTCCATATCGACCCTGAACGCCGAAATCCAGCCCAGCCTGATTGGTTCGCACACCATACTCGGCGATTCGCTTGTTGCCGCTATAGACCCAGATCGGTGTCTGCTCGCTCAGCCAGTTCGGTACTGCGAACCATTGCGAAACACCCCGATTGAACGGTTGGAAGAGTTCTGCATAGAAACGGCTCAGCGTGCCGACCTGGAGTTCAGTCTTGAACTCGCCACCAAAACTGTTGACATCCGGGCGTCTATAGCCGACCAGCAGGTTGAAGAAACCATTTGCGGCGGTGTCGGCCGAGGCGCCGAGGCCGAATCGAAGGTAGTTGGGCCCCCAGGATCGCTCGGTCAGGCTGATCTCGAGCGTCTGTCCTGGCGGGGTCGGAACCAGGGAATAGCTGATCCGCTCAAAGTCGCCGAGTGCGTTCCATCGATTGATCCGGGCATCGATGTCAGCGGTTTCGAGCTCACCTGAAGTCGGAAACCGAGTCAGAGCCAGCAGGGCTCGGCGGTTGGCTTCGTTGCTGCCAACCAGCCTCACGCCGGTGTACTGATTGTTTCGGACGATGCGAGCAGCGCGCGCGGCTTTCCATTGCGCGTAGTCAGCCTCACTGAGTGCGAGCTGCCGCAGTTGGTCGGCCATCGCCTCGGTGGCCGCCTCCCCCGCCGGAATGCCATCAACACCGCGGCTGAAACTGGCCGCACCGATATCGCCGAGTTCGGGCCGGATCATCACGTCCCGCCCGGGCTGAACCTCTGCCCTCGAGTCGCGCATGTTGCGCTCCATGAGCACACCGATCATCTGACCCGCCACGCTCACCAAGGTGCCGAGCTGATCGCGCTTCAGCAGCGGGCTGCCGATGTCGACCGCGATCACCGCGTCTGCGCAGAGTTCACGCACGATGTCGACCGGCATGTTGCGGGTCAGCCCACCATCGACCAGCAGGCGACCATCAATTTCGACCGGCGAAAATGCCGACGGCACCGCCATGCTGGCTCGCACCGCAGCGGGAAGGCTGCCATGGTCCTGCACCACGAGCTCCCCGGTCTCGATGTCGGTGGTCATCGCCCTGAACGGGATCGGCAGTCGATCGAAGGAATCGAGCAGGGTCGACGATCCAAGCAACTTGTGCAGGAAGAGCTCAATCTTCTGCCCGGCAACCAGACCGGAGGGCACTTGCACCGAGCCGTCTCTGATACCCACCGTGATATCGAACAGGAAAGCCTTTTCCTCATTCTTTCGGCGGGTCGGCTGGTCGCGTCGTGGCGGCGCATCCTTGAACATGTCGCGGTCCCAGTCGACCGAACGCAGCTGTGCCTCGATTTCGTCTGGCGACAGACCACTTGCATAGGCTGCGCCCACAGCCGATCCGGCGCTGGTACCGGCGATGCAATCAACCGGAACCCGCATGGCTTCGAGTGCCCTGAGGACACCGACGTGGGCAAAGCCTCGGGCACCGCCCCCTGACAGGGCCAAACCAACACGACGACGACCCTGACCCCGTGCGTCTGATGAATCGGCAGACGCTGAGGGTTCAGATTGAGCAGCTTGGCTGAGGCTGCGAGGCGCGCCCAAGCCGTTGGACTGAGGCAGCGAACCCGGCGCCTTCAATCCCTGCGCACCCCCCAGCGCAGGGATAAAGCATAGGGCGGCCATCCAGAATCGGCGCGAAGCCGTTCGAGTCCAGAACCCGTGCGACGGGGCACGCGTTCTGGGGATGAGCAGGGCCGGGCTCATCAATGCATCAAGCTGTCAGCGCTGAGCAGGAGCCGCAGGTGCGGGTGTCTCAAGCTGGGCGGGAGCGACGGGAGCGGGCACCGAAGGCAGACCGGGCGTCGGGCTTGCCGGAGCGGGAATCGGTGCGGCCGCCGGAGCCGGTGCCGGTGCGACGGGCGTTGCTGCTGGTGCAGCGGGTACAGCTGGCGCTCCGGGTGCAGCCGGTGCTGGCGCGGCAGGGGGTATGCCCTGCGGGGTTTGCTGCTCATCCACCGCGGTCACATCGGTCACGTAGTAGCGCGTCTCGCCGAAGCAACTGCCCGGCAATCCGATCTTCTGCTCATAGGACAAGGACACCCGCCGCCCCATGTACCGGTTGATTTTCTGGGCAACTGCATCGTCCCAGACGGTGAACTCGAACTTCTCCGGCATGGCTCCCGGCATGGCAACCAGGGCAATCTCGCCTTCCCAGGTCTTGCAGATCAGACCCTTATTGGAAAATTTCTGGA
>CAIXXI010000386.1 GCA_903923345.1 uncultured Burkholderiales bacterium
CGATTCAGCTTCCAGTGAACAAGGTCGGAGCACGCTGTCGACGCCCGGGCAACAGCCCCGACCCAATCGATTCCTGGATGCCCGGAATCTGAGGCCGGCTCTCAGAATTGAGTCACCAGCCAGGCCGTACAAAGAACGTCGAGGTGTTTACCCCGAAGAGCCTGCGAGTATAACCCGCCCATTTTGGATGGGTCAACTCGAGAAGTGGGCCATGCCCTGGTTCAGCCGGGATTGTCGTCGCTCAAGACATGGCCGGCCACACACTGCGCCACAGCCTGTGCGCGATTGTTGACCTGCAGTTTGCGCAAAATCCGCTGAATGTGGTTCTTGACGGTCAGTGGGCTGATATTCAGTTCGGTGCCGATCTCCATATTGGTGAGGCCATCACGCACCCCCTTCATGATCTGGATCTCACGAGCTGACAGCTCGACGACGACCTGATTTCGACGCTGAGACGAGTTGCCCTCGTGCAGAAAATAGCGATGCATGGCGAAATGCATGAACGGCATGAGGATATCGAACTGCTCGATCACCCTCCGCTTGGGCGGGCGGGGCATCCGCCCGAGAATGAAGAAGCTCGAATTGGGTCCGCGAAGGTCCCGCGAGCCATGCGCCAGCGTATGACCCAAACCCAGTTCCCAAACCGCGCTCAGGACCGGGTCGCCCGACTCGTCGTTTCGGTTGTCGGCTGAGTAAGCCAGCGACGAACGACCGTTCTGAACCCAGTGTCGGATCGAGAGTTGGGCCATTTCACGGGCGCTTTGCCACAGTTCGGGATGACGCTCCTCCGACACCGCGTCGCTCGAAAAGACGTCGACCTCGTACTGCTCAGCCTCCAGATTGCCTGCGACCGTGATCAGAGTCTGATGCGGCAAGAAGGACTGCAACACGCCTTGCGCCCAGAGGAAGAACTGGAAGCGCTTGTTGATCTGGTGTGACGTCTCGATTGCAAAGAGCAAACGTTCAAGCTCCTGCGGCGTGGGAGCGAACGCGCCGTCTTCCAGGTCGCGGGCCAGGCTGTTGGGCTTGGAGGCTGTCTGCTGGCTCAACGGTTGGCGGGGGGCTCGGGATGCGTTCATATCGCTGCTCAGTAGTTGCATTGCGATGGCTCCTTCAGGGCCGGGTGGGCTGTGCAAGTGCCGCAACAAAGCGCCACTCGTTGACAGTCAGGGCTTGCTCAAATCCAGTGAATTCGGGATGAAAGCCCCGCCGGATAAGGGTTTTGGCAGTGCTGGGTGAGTGCACACCAATGATTCGGTCACCCTCACGCAGCAGTCCCCAATCGGACTTTCCGGTGATCGGATCGACCGGAATGCGACGCAAATGGCGCTGGATGATGGGCGAGCGGCGGTCTTCGACCAGTTCCGAGAGATCCCGAGGCCACTCGGGCTGTGTCGCCCACTCAGCCTTGTGATAACTGCGCAGTGCCAGCACAAGCGAACGGCCTGTCGCCAGCAACTCTTGCTGACGCTCTCGTTCGCGTTCGAGTCGCATCGATACGAATGCGGTCGTTGCCGAGACCGAGACCAGCAGCGCTGCCAGGACCATGGTGAGCAAGGCCCAACCATGCTGGGCTGCCAGGCGTCGCCGAGGGTAGCCTGGCGACCAGGGTGATGCGAACCCTGAAGTCTCAAAGCTCGGCATATCGCTGCCCCTTGCGCGTCTGACCTTCTGCGCCGCTCTGA
>CAIXXI010000387.1 GCA_903923345.1 uncultured Burkholderiales bacterium
GCACTTTCGAGCGCAGCAAATACAACCTCGCGGGCCACGCTTTTTTCACGTGCCAGCGCATCGACCAGCAGCAACACTTCCCGGCTCATCCTGAAGCCTCCTAAAACTTGAGCGGCGGCACGAGACGCGCGCGCTCAACATCTTCCAGTTCGAACGACAGTCGCCGAACCGTCTGTTCACCCTTGCCCGAATCCGCTGCCGGCGGGGCTGCCTTGGCCGGCTTCGACCGGGCCGCCGCCTTGCCCACTGCAGCACGCTTTGCGCCCGGCGCTGAAGGGGCCGTTGTTTCGACCAGATCCAGCGCCCAAGCCCCAGGCCTGCCCTCATCCTGGACGAGCAGTCCGACGAAATTGCGCCGCCCCGACAAGGGCATGCGCAAGCGCAACGACACCATCTCGCCCACGAACCGGTCGTAATCCGCCGCCTTCTTCAGCGGCCGATCCATCCCCGGCGAAGACACCTCAAGCCGGTCGTAGTCGATGTTTTCGACCGTGAGCACATGCGTCAACTGATGACTGACCCGCTCGCAGTCTTCAACCCGGATCATCGGCTGCGCAGGCAGGTGGCCCGGGCGATCGGTCTGATCCGCCTCAGCTTCGACCGCAGCCTCATCGACCGTCGCAGCCGACGATGCTCCAGGAGGCAGATCGATGAACACGCGCAGCAAGCCTCGGCCGGCAAATTCCAGATCGACCAGCTCATAGCCCATTGCAACGACGGTCCGCTCGATCGCGGCCTGCACCGGATTCACGCCGGACGACACCTTACAAATTCAAACCATAAAAAAAAATGGGCCTGACCAGCCCATTCCCGCACTGCACGGCCTGCCGAACAGGCCCGAGCTCCGCGTTCACCCACCGAACAAACAAGGTTCTGAATTCCACGGAGCAAAGCCAACTGAGTATAGCCTAAATCCGACCAAGCGTTCGAAAATCGGCCCGCCCGTGATCGATCAGGCCTTCGAGATCTCTCAAGTCAACCCGCCGGTCCGCGTCGGCGCCCCGGACCTGCCGGACGACCGGTGCCACGGCTGTCGCCGCCGCCCGAGCGGCTTGCCTGTCCGGCACCACCGCCGCGCTTGGGGGCACCCGATTTCTGACCACCGCCGCCGGCCTTGAAGCCGTTGCCACCCGCCTTTTGTCCGCCGCCCGAACCACCCGGCACACCCGGTACCCGAGCGCCGCCCTGGGTGCCCTGCCCCCCCTTGCGCCCCCGACGCGCCTGTCCGGGCGGTTTGGGTTGACCCGACGCAGCGAAGCCCCCCGGGCCATAACGCTGTTCGCGGCCCTGCTTTCGAACCGCCCGGGTAATGCCCGAAAGGTGGGCATCCGCCGAGTTGGGTTGCCAGTCGTCGTCATCCCGGTTCACATGGGCAGCACCGCGGCGGGCGCCAGCGGTCGCTCCATCCTGCGGGACGCCCCGGTAGGGCCCAGCCCCCTCATAGGACTCCGGCTGAACGTCATCCTCGTCTTCATCCAGATCGTCGAAGGCGTCGTCACCCTCGAAACGATCTGAAGCCTCACGGAACTCAGGCGGTGGCCCGTCCTGAGACGGCTGCCCGGTGGCCAGCCCCTCATTCCGTGACCCGTCGGAAGCCTCGTCATCAATGTCATGCCCAGACCACTCGGGCGGCTGCGACTCGGCGGCCATCCCAGGGTCTGAGCTGGATCGCGCCCGAGGCAGGGCCCCGCCTTGAGCCATCCCGGCAGACGCCTTGCGGTTGGGCGGCGGCGCATTGCGGCCAGCCTGCTTCAGCAGGCCAGACAGCGTGACCACATCCGCCGAACCCAATTCCACCCACCGACCGCGCGCCAGACCAGGCGGCAAACCGATTGGACCGAATCGAATCCGCACCAGCCGGGAGACAGCCAGTCCGACCGACTCGAAGATCCGACGCACTTCACGGTTGCGCCCCTCGGCAATCGCCACGCGATACCAATGATTGGCGCCATCGCCGCCCACATCGTCAATCGCGGCCAGGCTGGCTGGCCCATCTTCCAGCGGCACACCCGCCAGCAGACGGGTGCGCAACTCGTCATCGATTCGACCCAGGATGCGAACCGCATATTCACGCTCCCAGCCGAAGCGCGGGTGCATCAGCAGGTTGGCCAGCTCGCCGGAGGTGGTAAAGATCAGCAGGCCCTCGGTGTTGAAATCGAGCCGCCCAACCGCCACCCACCGCTCGCCGCGTAAACGCGGCAGGCGCTCGAAGACCGTTGCCCTCTGGCCCGGGTCATCACGGCTGCAGATTTCGCCCGGCGCCTTGTGATAGATCAGCACCTTGGTGGCCGGCTTCTGGACCCGTCGATTCAGGGGGCGGCCATTGACCCGGACCTGATCATTCGGTCCGATCCGCTGCCCGACATGCGCAGGCTGACCATTCACCGACACCCGGCCGGCGATGATCAGTTCTTCCATCTCGCGACGTGAACCGATGCCCGCGTCCGCGAGCAGCTTGTGCAGCTTGGGGGCATCGTCGTCCGGCTCCACGCGAGCGTTGCGCTGCGCACCCGCTGCGCCGCGACGACGGGGGTCGGTCGCATTCAGACCCACCCGTGCTTCATTCGAATAGACCGGGATCGCCAGTTCGGGGTCTGTCGAAGCCGCCTTTTGAGCCGCGGGACGAGGCCCGCGAGGCTGGGCGGCCGAATCAGATGCGGCGGCATCACCGGCCTCGCGCGGCCCACGCCCGGGGCGCCGGCGTCCAAACCGCCCCCGAGGACCCGCTTGACCGGATCGACGCTCCGACTGCCCCGGATGCGACTCGCCGCCCGGCTCCGCATCGGCTCCGGAGGGCTCTTGCGGCGCATTCGTCGAGGCGGCCTGCGGCTCGCCCCCAGATGA
>CAIXXI010000388.1 GCA_903923345.1 uncultured Burkholderiales bacterium
CAGTCGGGGTGTTGTCGAAATTCTCGTTGGCGACCGCACTCACCAACCCGCCGGGCGCAGTGATCCGGGCGCCGGTGCTGCCGCCTTGCAGGTGAATCGACCGACCGGCCAGCCTGACTTCCGAGGGGTAGACGGCCTGACTGTCGAGCACCTGCTCGGGCTTGCCCTCTGCATCCACCCGGGTGCGCGGCATCGCTTCGATCACGCTACCGGGCTCCAGGACGACCGTGCCCGAAGCGGTGGGGTTCGGGCGACTGGTGGAGCCGAGCTGAAAGCGCGGATTCGAACGCGCATACAGATACACCGATCCGTTACCCGTCGCAGCCGTGTCGGCGCTGATTCGGCCGGCATGGCGGATCGCCATCGCAGCGAGGGTGGTATTGCCCTGGGCTGTTTCGATCGTTCCGGTATTCAGGATCGAGCCAAGGTTTCGCGCATCGCTGCCCGCATCGACTTCAACGAACAGGCCGCGAAAGGACGCGCTGTCATCAGCACGGGGCGCAAAGAGATAGACCTTCGATCCGGCAGCCAGAATGACCTGACCATCGGGTGAGCGCACCAGGCCGTTGTTGACGACCTCGCGGGTACCGAGCAGAAAGACCCGGCCGCCGCTGGCCGACTGGATACTGGCCGCCTGAACCAGCTCCTTGCCATCAGGCCCGGTGACCGCCGTGCCATCGAGGCGACGCACCACACCCGACTGCAACTCGATTCGGGCAGCAGGCGAGCCGACCGCAGGGTCGAATTCGAAGGCTGCCTGACCGGAGGCCATCGCAGTCAGGCCCTTCACAAAGGCGTCGTTGCGGATGCTCAGCGTCGACGCGATGAACGACGCCGCATCGACCTGTGAGCCGGGCTTGAACACGATGCCGTTGGCATTGATCAGGTAGACCGCTCCATCGGCCACCAGCCGACCGGCGATCTCGCTCGGCTTGCTGTCATGGATCCAGTTCAGCGCCACCCAGTTCCGATTGCCCTGCTGATCGAAACGCACCCGCTCGTTTCGGTCGATATTGAACTGCTGCCAGTTCAGGGTCGCCCTGGACTGGTTCTGACGGATGAGCAGTTCACGGATGCCGTCGGCACCGGTACTCACGCCCGCCGGTTGGGCGCCGATCCAGGACGCGGTACCCGGGGTGACCCGCGTGCCAGCCACCGTGCCCGGCAGCAGTCCGGCACTCGATTGCGCCTGAGCCGGCGCGCGCAGCGCCAACGCGCCCACACAGGCGGCCAGCGCGAGCAGTCGATGGGGTGCGGTGTGCCTCATCAGAACTCCGCCACCAGCCGGACATGGGCACGCACATCACCCTCGCGGGTGAAGGATGCAGAACTCAATGCACGCGCCACATCGAAGGTCAGCGAACCGCGAGACCACAGGCGAGACCTGAAGCCGAAGCCAACACTGGCCAGCTTGTACCGACTGGTCTGCTCGGGAAGCGGGTCGCGAATGCGAACCTCTCCGGCGTCGAGGAAAGCGAGCGGCAGCAGCGTGATCGACTCGAACGGCTCGAAATTTCGCCAGCGCGCTTCCAGGCTGCCCATCAAACCCATGTCACCGAGCTGCTCGGAGTCGTAGTAGCCGCGCACGGTGGCGGCACCACCCATTGCATACTGCTCCGCCGGCATCAGCGGCTGATTGGCGTATTGGCCGGCAAGCCGGCC
>CAIXXI010000389.1 GCA_903923345.1 uncultured Burkholderiales bacterium
ACATCAAGCCGTAGTAGGACCACACCCTCGCTGCATACGAAAGCCAACTGTTCTGCATGCGCCAGATGCCCTCGTTGCGCTTGCCGGTGAACAGAATGATCCACCACTGGACGAACGTGAGCAGTTGGATCAACCACTGCCACGCCGTTAGGACGATGTGATGCGGGATGACGAGCAGCAGCCGGAAGAGCGTGCTGAGCCTGCTTCGCTTCTCGAGGTTCTCGATGGAGAACGACAACGCTGACATGAGGATCCCCTTCCTCTTGACGAGTAATGGTCTACAACCGTCGGTAAGATAGCCCATCGCCAGCCGTTTCGCTGGACTACTCAGGCTCCAGAGGCGGATGCCTAGGCCGCAGGTGCAGGATCCACGCGCCCGTAGCGCGTCGTGCGCTGAGCGAGCGTTCGCCCCATCCCCTCGATGATCTCCGCGAAGTCACCTGGCTCGAGGCCCTGACCGTGCGATGCACCGGCTGCCCTGCTGATGTTCTCGTTCATCAGCGTTCCCCCGAGGTCGTTCACACCGGCGTTCAGGAGTTGACGAACCCCCGGACGACCGATCTTCACCCACGATGCCTGGATGTTGTGGATGTGCCCGTGGTACGCGATCCGCCCGACGGCGTGCATGAGCACAGTCTCGCGGAAGGTCGGCCCGCGACGCGCCTTGCGCTGCAGATAGATGGGCGACGCCATGTGCACGAACGGGAGTGGCACGAACTCGGTGAACCCACCAGACCGCTTCTGAAGGTCACGGGTGCGGACAAGGTGTCTTGCCCAGTGAACCGGATTCTCGATGGACCCGAACCACGTCAATGTGGTCGCACCGCGCAAGCGCCCCTTCCAGACCATCATCCCGGCCTTCCTGACCCGCGATGGAAAACCGCAGATGAGCTTTGGCGTGATGGGCGGCAACATGCAGCCCCAGGGCCACATGCAGACACTGGTCCGGATGCTGAAGTACGGTCAGAACCCGCAGGCCGCATGCGATGCGCCGCGCTGGAAGGTCAACCGCGGGCTCGACATCGATGTCGAGCCCGCCATGCCGCTGAATGTGGTCGATTCGCTGCGTGCCATGGGTCACAACCTGGCACCGGTGGCCGATCCCTACATGGACTTCGGCTCGGGCCAGTTCATCTGGCGCCTGAGCGACGACATCGAGGACGGCTATGTGGCGGCCAGTGACAGCCGCCGCGACGGACATGCCGCCGCGTTCTGACGATTTCACTTCCCTATCCCCATATCGCGTGCGCGCCGTCTTCAGCCGCACGCACCCACGAGGACGATCCCGATGAGCACCCGCACCTACGATCCGATCACGCCGCAGACCGTCGCCTTCCTGGGCATGGGTGTCATGGGCGCACCGATGGCCGGCCATCTGGCGCGTGCGGGGCATAAGGTCACGGTCTACAACCGCAGCGCGGCTAAAGCCCAGGCCTGGGTCAAGGAATATGGCGGCTCATCGGCTGCCACGCCGCGTGAAGCAGCGGCTGGCGCACACATCGTGTTTGCCTGCGTGGGTAACGATGATGATTTGCGCAGCGTGGTGCTCGGTGCTGACGGGGCCTTTGCAGGCATGGCACGCGGCACGCTTTTCGTGGATCACACCACGGCGTCGGCCGAAGTCGCTCGCGAATTGAACGCAACAGCGCGCGAACACGGACTGGACTTCGTCGATGCACCGGTCTCTGGCGGCCAGGCCGGCGCGGTCAATGGCCAACTCACCGTGATGTGTGGTGGTGATGCGGCAGCCTTCGAGCGCGCCAAGCCGGTCGCCATGGCGTTTTCAAAAGCCTTCACCCTGATCGGCCCATCGGGCTCCGGGCAACTCGCCAAGATGGTCAACCAGATCTGCATCGCCGGCATCGTGCAGGGGCTGTCCGAGGGGATTCACTTCGGCCAATCTGCCGGGATCGACATGAAGCTGGTGCTCGATGTCATCGGCAAGGGTGCGGCGCAATCCTGGCAGATGGACAACCGCGGCAAGACGATGGTCGACGATCAGTTCGAGTTCGGCTTTGCAGTGGATTGGATGCGCAAGGACCTGGGCCTGTGCATCGATGAGTCGCGGCGCAATGGCGCTTCACTGCCACTGACTGCGCTGGTCGATCAGTTCTATGGCGATGTGCAAAAGCAAGGCGGCGGGCGCTGGGACACGTCCAGCCTCATTCGACGCCTCAAGCGCAAAGGCTGAGCCCGGCTCTTTGACAGGTCAGAACGTCGATCGCCAGCGTTCGCCGCGCGCGAGCGCTGCCTCGAGGGCGTCTCGGTCACCCGCTCGGATCGCCTGCTCGATGCGATCGAGCTCGGAGCGAAACCCCTGGGCTGCCTGCAGTACCGCGTCACGATTGTCGATCAGGATTCCAGCCCACAGATCAGCGGGTGAACCGCCCACCCGTGTGGTGTCGCGCAGGCCTGCGCCATGGAAGCGGCGGGCATCATCGGCACGCGCACCTTCTCCAATGGCCCCTGCCAGAGCAAAGGCGACTGCATGCGGCCAATGAGACACCTCGGCAAACAAAGCGTCGTGATGCTCCGGCGTCATCGACGCAACCTGAGCACCGAGCGCGGTCCACATGCCAGCAATGCGCTCGATCACATCGACATCACATTGCGGTGTGGGGCACATCAGCAGCGACTTGCCCTGAAAGAGATCGGCTCGGGACGCGCCTGGCCCAGCGCGATCAAACCCTGCAATCGGGTGTGAGGCAACGAAGCGGCTTTGACGCTCACCCAGTCCGTCGCGCACCGCGCTGACCATGCTGGACTTCGTGCTGGAGACATCCGTGAGGCAGGCCTGCGGACCGAGCGAGTCGCGTAATTGCGGATCGCTGACCAATGCGCAGTTGACGGCAATCGGGGCCGCCAGCACGACCAGGTCACTGCCCCGTACCGCGTCCATCAGGCTGTCCGCGACCTCATCGATCAGCCCGAGCTGGGCAGCCGCGGCTGCATTGAACGGGTCCAGGCCACAGATACGATCGGCCAGACCCCGACTGCGAAGGGCTGCAGCCACCGACCCGCCCAGCGCCCCGGTGCCGATGATCACAACCCTGCTGAAGGGCTTGATCTGCGCCCCGTGCGGAGAATCAGCGCCGGGATACTGGGGCTGCGTCACGCCCGTCCCAGCGCGGGGCGCAGGGCTTGAATCAGCGCCTGGTTTTCCTCGGCCAGCCCGACGCTGATCCGCAGCCACTCGTTCAGTCCGTAATTGCCAACCGGACGCACGATCACGCCAGCGCGCAGCAGCTTTTCGTTGACTGCATTCGCATCGCCGACCTTGACCAGAACGAAATTGCCGAAGGACCGCACATAAGGCAGGCCCATGGCTTCAAACTGCTCAGACAGGTAGGCGACGCCCTGCGCATTGAGCGCGCGGCTCTTTTCCAGAAAGGGCTGATCGGCCAGCGCTGCAACCGCAGCGGCCTGGGCAATCGAATTGACGTTGAACGGCTGGCGAACGCGGTTCATCAGATCCGTGAGTGCAGGCTGAGCCACCCCGTAACCGACGCGCAAGCCCGCCAGCCCGTAGGCCTTGGAGAACGTACGCGAGAGCACGAGGTTGGGGAAGCGCTTGACCCACTGCACCGCATCGAAGCGCAACGACGGCTCGAGGTATTCGTTATAGGCCTCGTCGAGCACCACCACCACCTGCGACGGGACGGTCTTCAGAAAGGCTTCGATTTCGGCCGCAGGCAGGAAGGTTCCGGTCGGATTGTTCGGATTGGCAATGAAGATCAGCCGCGTGTCGGGTGCGATTGCAGCGCTCATGGCCGGCAGGTCGTGCCCGAATCCGGCGGTGGCCGGCGTGACGATCGCGCGTGCACCGGTCTCCTGGGTTGCCAGTTCGTAGACCTGGAAGGAATACTGGGAATAGACCGCCGACAGGCCCGGTTGCAACAGGGCATGCGCCACCAGTTCGAGGATGTCGTTCGAGCCGTTGCCCAGGGTCAGCCAGTCCTGATCGACGCCGAGGCGCGACGACAGCGCGGCCTTCAGTTCAAAGCCGTTGGCATCGGGATAGCGCCCGAGATCAGCCACCGCAGCCATCATCGCCTGACGGGCAGACTCCGGCATGCCGAGCGGATTTTCATTGGAGGCCAGCTTGATGATCTTCGACTCGTCCAGGCCATAGGCGCGGGCCACCTCGGAGATCGGCCGACCGGCCTTGTACGGGGCGATCGCCCTGACATAAGAGGGCGCAAGGGTTACCGGGTCGATGCTGGAAGGTGATTGGGTCATGGCACAGGCGGGGCGGGAGTCGAGGAAGAAGGCATCGGCCGCGGTTGCGGCGCCTTGCCGGCGGGCGTCAGGTTCTCGCGCGGATAGGACCCGAGCGACTTGAAATAGGCGGCATGGCCACGGATTTCGGCCAAGGCTGCAGCGACCGGCGCATCGGCCTCATGACCGAGCAGGTCGATGTAGAAGAAATATTCCCAATTGCCTTGCCGCGCCGGCCTGGACTCGAAGCGTTTCATCGAGACACCATGCCGCGACAGCGGCTCGATCAGGGCATGCACTGCGCCAGCGCGATCAGGGACAGACAGGATCAGCGAGGTCTGGTCGACGCCTGATGGCCCGCACAGATGGTTGCCGACGACCGCAAACCGGGTGCGATTCAGCGGATCGTCCTGAATCGCTTCGGCGACGACCTGCACGTCATAGCGACCCAGCGCGCCATCGCCGGCGATGCCGGCTGTGTGGGCTTCGATCGAGGCGAGGCGAGCGCCTTCGGCATTGCTGGACACCGGCACACGTTCGAGGTCGGGGTGGTTGCGGTTGAGCCATCCGGCACACTGGGCCAATGCCTGCGCATGGGCGCAGATCCGGGTGATGCCGCGCATTTCGCCGCTGCGGGTGAGCAGATGGTGGCGCACCGGAACCGACACTTCGCCGCAGATTTTCAAGGGACTTTGCAAGAACAGATCGAGGCTGCGATTGACCGCGCCTTCACTGGAGTTTTCGACCGGTACCACCGCGAAATCGACTGTTCCGGCTTCGGCTGCGCGAAAAACTTCGTCAATCGTTGTGCAGGGGACGGTTTCGACGCTGTGGCCGAACTGGGTCAAGGCCGCCTGCTCCGAAAACGTGCCGACCGGACCCAGATATCCAATTCGCAGACGCCGCTCCAGATCACGGCACGCCGAGATGACTTCCGTCCAGATGGCTGACAGGGCCGCATCCGGAAGCGGCCCGGGATTGCGCTGCGCCAGACGGCGCAGGATCTGGGCCTCGCGCTCCGGACGCCAGATCGGCGCGTTCGTGGCGTGCTTGAGCGCACCGACCTCGAGCACCAGACGGCCGCGCTCGGCCAGTGCCTCGAGCAGTCGTGCATCCACCGCATCGATTTTCTGACGCAGTGCGTCGAGAGGATCACTCATCGCTCAGCCTCGCAGACGTTCGAATTCAGACAGGTAATCCACCAGCGCCACCACGCCCTCCAGGGGCATCGCGTTGTAGATCGACGCACGCATGCCACCGACCACACGGTGGCCCTTGAGCTGCAGCAAACCCGCCTCACGGGCGCCCTGCAGGAAGGGCTCGTTGAGTCGCTCGTCCTTCAGAAAAAACGGAACATTCATGCGCGAACGATCCTGCGGCCGGACCCGATTTTCGTAGAGCCCGCTGGCGTCGATGGCTTCATACAGCAGCGTGGCCTTGCGCTGGTTCACCGCCTCGATACCCGCGATACCGCCTTGCTGCTTGAGCCACTGAAAGACCAGCCCGGCCAGATAAATCGCATAGGTGGGCGGCGTGTTGAACATCGAATCGTTGTCGGCCACCACCTGGTAGTCAAAGGCGCTCGGGCACAGCGGGTGGGCATGACCGAGCAGGTCCTCGCGGATGATCACCAGGGTCAGACCCGCCGGACCGACGTTCTTCTGGGCACCGGCATAGATGCATCCGAACTGCGAGACGTCGATCACCCGCGAAAGGATGTGGCTCGACATGTCGGCCACGATCGGTACGGACGCTCGCAGTTCATGCGAGCCCTCGCCGCGCAAGATCGGACGGTGGAACTCGACGCCATCGATGGTTTCGTTCGTGCACACATGCAGGTAGGCGGCATCGGGCGACAGTCGCCAGTCCGCCTGCTCCGGAATGTGGGTGTAGCCCTTGCCGCCGGCTGCCGCATCAGCCACCAGATTCACCTGCCCGAAACGCGCGGCTTCGCGCGCCGACTTCACTGACCACTGACCGGTCAGCAGATAGTCCGCACGGGCACGGGCGCCCATCAGATTGAGCGGAACGATGGCATTTTCGGCCAAAGCCCCGCCCTGCATGAACAGCACTTTGTAGTGGGCGGGAATCGCGAGCAGCTCACGCAGGTCAGCCATGGCCTGCGCGTGGATCGACATGAACTCCTTGCCGCGATGGCTCATCTCCATCACCGACATGCCACTGCCCTGCCAGTCGAGCATTTCGGCGGCGGCCTGCCGAAGCACCGACTCCGGCATCACTGCCGGGCCAGCCGAGAAATTGAAGACCGATCGGCTCAAGACTCGCCTCCGGTCTGCTCCCCGTCGGGCGAGCCATCCGGTGTCGCAACGTCGCTGCCCGTGCCGTCTGCGGCTGCAAAGTCCTCAGCACCATCCGACTCGACCACGCGCTGCACGCCCGACAGGGTCGTGCCCTCGTCGACTGCGATGAGCGTGACACCTTGCGTTGCCCGACCCATCTCGCGGATCTCCGACACGCGCGTGCGCACCAGCACGCCGCCGGTGGTGATCAGCATGATTTCATCGCGCGTCTCGACCAGCACTGCACCAACCACCCGGCCATTTCGCTCACTGGTCTGGATGGCGATCATGCCCTTGGTGCCGCGGCCATGGCGGGTGTATTCGGTGATCGGCGTGCGCTTGCCGTAGCCATTTTCGGTGGCAGTCAGCACGGATTGCGTCTCACTCTCGGCGACCAGCATCGAGATCACGGTCTGCCCCTCTTCGAGCATCATGCCGCGCACACCGCGTGCACCACGGCCCATCGGCCGCACGTCGTTCTCGTCGAATCGCACGGCCTTGCCGCTGTCGGAGAACAGCATCACGTCGTGGGCACCATCGGTGACCGCAACCCCGATCAGGTAATCGCCCTCATCGAGGTCGACCGCGATGATGCCGCGCTTCAGGGGCCGGGAGAACTCGCTGAGCGGGGTCTTCTTGACCGTCCCCAGGCTGGTGGACATGAACACGAAATGCTGATCATCGAAGGCCTTGACCGGCAGCACGACGGTGATCTTTTCGCCATCGACCAGCGGGAACATGTTGACGATCGGCTTGCCGCGCGCATTGCGCGAACCCTGCGGCACTTCCCAGACCTTGAGCCAGTAGACCCGGCCGCGATCGGAGAAGCACAGGATGTGGTCGTGGGTGTTGGCGATGAAGAGCTGGTCGATCCAGTCGTCTTCTTTCATGGAGGTGGCCTGCTTGCCACGCCCACCCCGACGCTGCGCCCGATACTCGGACAAGGGCTGACTCTTGATGTAACCGGTGTGCGACAGCGTGACCACCATGTCGGTGGGTGCGATCAGGTCTTCGGTGTCCAGTTCGGTCGCGTTGAGTTCGATCTGCGAGCGGCGCGGATCCTTGTTCGGATCGCCGTATTCCGCCTTGATCGATCTCAGCTCATCACCAATGATCGTGCTGATGCGCTCGGGTCGGGCCAGGATATCGAGCAGGTCGGCGATGGCCTCGATCACCTCGCGGTACTCCTGCACGATCTTGTCCTGCTCCAGGCCTGTGAGGCGCTGCAGGCGCATCTGCAGAATTTCCTGAGCCTGGACTTCCGACAGACGATAGCCGGCATCGGTCAGCCCGACGCCCGGCTCCAGACCCAGCGGCCGGAAGGCCGAGGCATCCGCACCCGCTCGCATCACCATTTCACGCGCCACGCCTGGATCCCAGGTGCGCGACAGCAGCCTTTCGCGGGCCACCGGTGGCGTGGGCGATGCCTTGATGACTTCGATCATCTCGTCGACATTGGCCACCGCCACAGCCAGACCCTCAAGCACATGGCCCCGCTCACGCGCCTTGCGCAGATCGAAGGCCGTACGCCGGGTGACCACCTCGCGCCGATGCGACAGGAAGGCCTCGAGCATCTGCTTCAGATTCAGCAGGCGCGGCTGGCCGTCGACCAGCGCCACCATGTTCATGCCGAAGGTGTCCTGCAGCTGCGTCAGCTTGAACAGGTTGTTGAGCACCACCTCAGGCACTTCACCGCGCTTGAGTTCAATCACCAGCCGCATGCCCGACTTGTCCGACTCATCGCGGATGTCGGAGATGCCATCGATTCGCTTGTCATTGACCAGCTCGGCGATCTTTTCCTGCAGCGTGCGCTTGTTGACCTGAAACGGCAGCTCGTCGACGACGATCGCCTGGCGCGCGCCGCGATCGATCTCCTCGAAATGGGTGCGGG
>CAIXXI010000390.1 GCA_903923345.1 uncultured Burkholderiales bacterium
AGTGAGGTCAGCGTAATTGGTGCCGGGAAAAAAGCGGTCGTCGTAGAGGACCGATGCGGGTGCATTGCCAGCCGGGAAGTCGTCCATCTGATAGCGGACCCGCAGGTCGCCTTCGAAGCGGATTCGCTCGGTCCAGTCTGGCAGGGCGCCTGGCTCACCCCAGCGTTCGGTGCGTGCCTGAGCCAACACTTCCTGTTTGACCTGCTCGGTGATGTCGCGGCGAACGGCTTCGGGCACATACTGAACTCTGACCGGTTCACGGGGTTTTTCTGACCGAACCCCAGGCATGTTCGCAGCCGGTGCTGCCGATGCAGTGGCTGCAACTGCCGCGCCGCTTGCCACCGCTCCAGTTGCAGCGGCCTGCCTTGAACCAGGCGACGCCGATGCCTGGCGGGTCCTGGATCGGGCGATGAGTTCATCGGCTTTTACCCTCGACAGGGCACCCGAGGCCACGAGCGCTTCAACCATGTCGGAGATCGTGTCGCGCAGTTGCTCAAGATCTGCACGTTCATCGGCTTTGACCCAGCCTGGCAGCAATCCAAGGCTCAGGCTGGCAAGAAGGGTGATCAGCACCCTGGAGATCGGTCTCATGTCGTTACTCGGCCAGTGTGGGTACGTCGGGAGTGGAAGCAGGTCATCCAAGATCACGCAGATTCAGCAGAATCCACATGGGTTGCGGCATCGGTGCAGGAGGGGGCTCGCGCAGGGGCCTTGACGCCATCAGACGTTCGCGAATCAGTTCGGTCTGGCGATCAGTGGCATCGCGCAGATCGACGCGTTCGATGCGGCCGTTTCGATCCACCCAGACGAGAATCGCCAGTTGCCCGTCGCTGGCCTTGAGATCACTGACGCGATTGAGCTCGTCGTTGACGTGGCGTGTCACGAGGTCACGATAGAACCCGAACTGCGCTTTCGCGATCGCGGTGCCACCACCGCCTCCTCCACCACCGATGGTCGGCGACGAATTCATCAGGTCGCGTCCCCCTGGGTTTGCCGCCAGGCCGAAGCCGTCGCCTGCGCCACTGCCAGCTGAGTCGACGCCAAGGCGCTCAGACGGCGGCGGGGTGTCAGCGGCTTTGGGCTGATCGACCGGTCGCGGCTGCTCGATCTTGACTTCTTCCTTGATTTTTGGCGGCTCTGGCAGCTTCTCAGGCGGTTTGGGCGGCGGCGGTGGCGGCTGGTTCGGACGCACCAGCTGGATCTGCTGCTTGCTGGGTCGGGTCTTGGTGACCGGCTGGTTCAGGAGTGTGGCAACCCACCAACCCAGTCCGAGCAGGGCCAGGGCTGCAGCCGCCCAGACGATCCACTTGCGCGACGCTTGCGTGGCGGGGGGTGTGTGCTCGGTGCTCATTGGGTGTCTCGGCAATCGTCGCGACGCTTACTTGGTCAGTCGCTGGGTGACCAGGCCCAGTTGGGTGATTTCCAGCCGCCCGATGAGATCGAGCACCTCGATCACCTTTTCGTACTGAACCTTCGCATCGCCCTTGACCACTACCGGCAACTCCGGGTCAGCGGCCTTGAGTTGGGCCAATCGGGTTTCCAGCTCGGCTATCGTGACCGGATACGCATCCAGAAAAATCTGACCGGTCTCGTTGATGGTGACCGCCTTGGTCTTGGGCTTGGCCAGACTGGGTGTGTTGCTCGCTTTGGGCAGATTGACCTTGATACCCTGCACCGAGGCTGTCGTCATGATGATGAAGATCAGCAGCAGGACGTACGCGAGGTCGAGCATCGGCGTGACGTTGATGTCGTCGTAGGGCTTGTTCTCTTGCTGAACCTGCATGGCATGGGCTCCTGGTTTCCGTCGGCCGATCAGGCTTCGTAGCGCTCGCTGATGCGGCTGGTCAGTTCATCCGAGAAGATCGCCATCTCGTTGGTCAGATCCTTGATCCGCGAGGCAAACCAGTTGTAGGCGAAGAGCGCCGGGATCGCGACCGCAAGACCCGCGACTGTCGCCAGCAGCGCTGCTGCGATGCCGGGTGCGATGGCGTTGATGTTGACGTCGCCGATGGCAGCAATGGCGGCGAAGGTGATCATCACGCCCACCACCGTTCCCAGCAGCCCGATGAAGGGGCCGCCCGAAATCGCGATCGTCAGCAGGACCATGAGACGGTTCAGGCGCGCGCCTTCACGAACCAGTGTCGCGTCGACAGCTGCTCGGATGGCGTTGGTTGCCTTTGGGCCGATCGCGGCAGCCGCCTTGCCGCTTGCGGCTGCGGGCGCTTTGGCGGCCTGGGTGTCGAGACGCTTGCGCAGCTCCACGCCGGCGGTCTCATACATGCGATACAGCGGCGAGGCCTCGAAACGGGACTTCACAGCAGCCGCACCGGCTGACCCCTTGCCAAATCCGGACTCAAGGAATGCGTCCGGGCCGGCTTCGCGAAAGGCGGTCAGAAACTGCTGATTCGCTTTGGAGACCCTGGACAGCTGAAGGGCCTTGGAAATCATGGTCCACAACGCAGCCAGCAACATTGCGGCCAGCACATAGATCGCGATCTTTCCGTCAAGCGTGAGGTTTTCGACAAGGATTTTGAAGTGGTCGGCTTCGCCGCCTTCCCCATCCTCGGCCGCCAGCGCGACCATCTTGTTGTCCGGGCCCTGTGCAGCCCCGGTAGCGCGGATCCAGTCGGGTGAGCGGACCACCTTGCTGACCGACAGCGCGTCGATGTCGGCCGCTGCGCCGCCGCCCACAACAATCTGCGCTGGCTGCGCGGGCAGCTTTGCGGCCATGCCAGCAACTTCGACCGAATCAACGAAGAGGACCGCGCGCTCGCCCAGGACCAGAGTCAGGTGGCGCCACTCTCCGGCAGGCAAAGGCGTCGAGCCCTTTGCTGAGGCCCCAGCAGCCACGCCCGCGCCCGATGCCTTGATGGTCGGCACGCCTGCATTCAGGCTGACTTCAACCGCAGTCTGAGCACCCTTGATCTGGATCAGCGAGCCGGTGGCCGATCCATCGGGCCGCACCCACAGCGACACTGTGGTGCCGTCGCCACCCAATGTCAGTGCCGAGCCACTCGCCTGGACGCGGCCCGCGGCATCGACACGGATCGCTTCGCCGAGCAGGCCCTGGGCTTGCGGTTGGGAGGCCGACAGGTCGAGATCGATTCCGTCTGCCCGCTCATTGGCAGCCGACTTCGCAGCGTGCAGAGACAGCAGCGTGACGCCATCGCGGACCACTGGGTCGTTCGCTGGCTCGGCGGCCGGGTTGCCGGAGTACAGCCAGATCGAGGGTTCGGCGTTGCCGGGTGCCAGCGTGGGCACCCGCACCCAGAGAACGGCCAGCTCGTTAGCAGCGTCGTAGTACTCGATGCGATGCGGCAGAATCGCCTTGCCGTCAGCCGCCACCACGCGCAGATCGGCGCCGTCCGGTCGAGCCTTGCTGAAATCGAAATTGCCGGTGTGCAGGCGGATCGGCACCACGAACTGCGCTTGCGCCGATTTGATGCCGGCGCCCGCATCGGTTGTGTCGAGCACCCATCTGACCTTGTGCTTCCAGGCATCGGTGATCTGTGCGCTGGCGTTCGTGGCGAGAAAGCCAGTCAAGGCGATCGCCACGACGGCGAACGCACGATGGATTCGATGAAAGGTCATGGCGGACTCAGGCTGCGGTTGAAGGCGATCGTGGGGACGGGGTTACTTGCTGCTGCGGCGCTTGCGATAGGACTCTTCGCCGTCTTCAGCAAAGCCCAGAAATTCAAGGACGAGCAGGCGACTGCGGTTCTGTGTTCGAGGTTCGCCGCGTCCGTCCCGGTCGGTGGCGGACTGTGCTTCGGATGCGGTTGCAGCCGCCGTCGTATTCGACGCGGTGGCCAGCGACAGGTTGGGGGCTGCTGTGGTCGTGGGCACGCCGGTGGCCGACCCCGAGAAGGAAATGTTCGCCGAGTTGCGCACCTCGGTTGCAAACAGCGTGAGGTTGCCGGCCGAGCGGATCCCGGCCTCGCCGGCATCGATGAATCCCTTGGGCGCAAACAGATCGACGTCGCCAGGAGCTGTCCCGGATTTCGTGACAAGCACGCCGATACCGGATCCCTCGACGACGCCGGGAAGTTCGACCACGACGTTGCCGTCCTTGTCGACACGCACCAGCGGAGGCGGTGCCGAAGTCGCCGTGCGGGAGCCGCGACCTGCATCGATGTCACCCTGTGCCGAGAACATGGTGATGCCGCCACCGCCTGCAGTCAGAACCCTCGATCGATTCACTGCAGCATTGCTGCCCAGGGCAATGTCGATGCTGCCTTCACCCAGAGTGAAGATGCCCAGTTGCGAGGCCTTCTTGAGGGTCGAAAGATTGTCAGGCGGGTTGGCCAGACCGACCCGCAAGTTGCCCACCGCCGCAGACGCATCGGTGGACTGGCACACGGTCCAGTCGCCCCGGCAAACGACACCCGGCACGAGGAACTCGAGCTTGCCGCCGCGCTCGGTTTTGACCTGGCTGAACACCAGGTCGATGTTTCCAGCGCCATTCTTGGGGAACAGCGTGGACATTGCGTCATAGGCCGCCTGGAAATTGCCGTACCCAGGATTGGCCTTGCCATCGATCTGAGGTGTAGAAGCTGCGCGGCTGGCTGAGCGCAACTCGGTGAAAAATACCGCCCTGGCAAACGCATTGCGCTCGGTCTCCGGCAAGGCACTGAATGCCTGCCAGGCCGCCTCAGCGCTCAACTGCGACTGCGACGGAGTCGGCGATCGTGCGTTGACGAAAGCGACCAGCAAGTCGGTGTAATTTCGGGGCCGTTCCGCAGCATTCGATGGATCGACATAGCGACCGAGGAACGCGCCATAGGCCGGGCCTTCAGGCAGGCCGGCCACCAGCGTCACCGATCCGCCCACATCCGGCAATGCCGCATTGTCCAGGTTGCCCCGACTGACAATACCCACCGACGTGCCCATCGAGATGTCGCGTCCAGCCAGGACTTCCAGGCGGCCGGGGCCATTGAGCACCACGCCGGAGTTGCTCAAGGCCAGGGCTTCGTTGATGGCCAGCTGTGTTCGGTTGTTCACATCGCGACCGGCACTGACCACGCTGACATCGCCGTCGCGCAGGTTCTGGACCGTCAATGAGACGTCGGTGATATCGCGCCCGGCTCGCACCTGCGCCGGCTCGGCGAAAACGAAGCGCAGGCGCGAAGCCGCCGCGGCAGCCGATTCCGACTCGAGCGAGGTCGGCAGTGTGGTGATGTCTTGTGCGGCATAGACACGCGACGGATCGTTGTCGTTGACCCGAACCAGTCGGTCGGCGTGAGCCAGCGGCCGGGCCGTAGAAGTCGGGTTGAGTCGACCGGCCGACACCTCGCTGTCGATCGAGACGCCGGCATGGGTCACGATCGAGGTGCCTGCCATCGTGCCAGGCCGGCTGAGGCTGAAGGAGGTGAGCGGGTCGGTGTCGAGGGAGACCAGACTGCCCACGCCTGTGATGGAGCCGGCTGCGCCCAGCGTGATCCCGCCACGGGCAGCCGGCGCGAGGATCACGTTGGCACTCGCCGGCAGATCGGTCGCCAGGGTGCCCGGCTTGCCGATGATTTCGACATCGCCAGCCAGCGAGGTGACCGCCAGCGTGGCAGGCCGAAGCGAGGTGATCCGCCCGAGATCATTGACATCGATCGAGGCGGCGGTTTCGCCTGTGACTGTGGCTGCGCGCAGCACAACGCCGGACTCCTGCAAGGTGGCCTTGCCGCCGATCGAGGTCAGTGCCACTGCAGACCGGTCGGTGTAGGTCGAGAAGTAGCTGCGGTTCTCAGCGAACAGCACCTTCGCGTTGGTCGCGCGCTGTTCAGACAAAGTCGGGTTGTAGACCTGGTCGAACTGAAGGTTGCGACGCGCCTCGACCTGCAGTTCAGCGTCGCCCAGTCCGGCAATCGTTGCATAGGGTGCGGTGGCAGCGCGCTCGAGCGTCTCTCCTGCCACCAGGCGCGCGCTGCCTTGCATGACCGCGAAACTGCCCGAGCGAATCGAGCCTTCGGCCCGGACGGTCAGATCGCCGCCGCCATTGATCACCGCTTGGTCGAGCAGCGGGTTGCCAGTCAGGACCAGACGGCCTGAAGTGCCGATCGAGGCCGACACGTTATCGATGCTGCCATTGGCGCGAATAACGATGTCGCCGCCGCCGAGTGCGCCCACAGACTGTCGGAAGAAATCGAAGCGCGGCCACCAGGCGGGCGAGCGGCTGTCCAGAGCCAGGCCGTTTGCATCGGCCCTGCCCTGGCGGAACAGCCACGAACTCACCAGCGGATCCTGAATGGTCGAGGCGATCGAGCCGCCGGCCGTCAGGGTGATCGAGCCGCCTCCTTCGGTGAAGTTCACACGCGGATCAGCGGGGCTGTCATCCGGGTCATAAAGCGACTGGGGGTCGACGAAATTCGGCACGTCGGCTGCACGGCGGCCCGCGGTCATGATGGACGCCCGGCCGCCTGTGGTGCCGGTCACCAGCGCGGTCGTGGTGGCGCTGGATGTGCCCAGCCGGATATCCCGGGCGGCCGCCAAGTCGATGCTGCCCGTGCCGGTGCGGATGATGCGGTTGTTGAGCAGGCGCAGGTTGCCGAGCGCAGCGCCCAGCAGCGGGTCGGTCGTGGCGCGCACCGCCAGCGGGTCGGCAGCCGTCAGATCGGCACCCGCGACCAGCTTGAATGACCAGGTGTCCTTGGCCTGCGTGTCGAAGGAAGCGCCCAGTGCGGTTGAGGTGGCCGCGGCGCCATTGAATGCGGTTCCGGCAACAAAGCCGTCGGTGAGCACCGCTGTGACCGCGGTGCCCGGCGCGGTGGATGCGCCATTGAGGACGAGGTCACCAGCCGCCCGAAGCGTGAGTACGCCGGCCGTGTCGTTCGGCGTGACGGTGGTGTAGCGGCGGGTCGAGAAATCCAGCGCGTTGTTGACCGTCAGGCTGGCGGAATTGGTCGCACCGGTTGCGGTGAGCTCGATCTCCGGTCGAACGCGTGCTGCGGCCTGGCCGGTCAATCCGGTCAGTGACAGCACTTGCGCTGCATTGTTGGCATAGGCCTGAGCTTCGCTGAGGGGCGTCGTCAAAGTCGCCGTGGTGACGTTGGCATTGTTGGCAGTCAAGGTCTGGGCATAGGACTTGACGCCGGTCAGGTAGATGGCTTTCGCGCCAGTGAGGCCGCCCGGATCAGCCTGCAGGGTGGCTGCGCCGACCGCCGTGCGATCAAAGCGCAACTCGATCTCGCCGTCCTGGGTCACGCCGTCGACATCGATCCGGGCACCTCGGGCCAGGACTCCGCTGCGACCACTGAGAAGCACTCGACCGCCCTCTTGAGAGCTGCCCCGTGCATTGATCGATGTGCCCGCTGCGAGCACAACTCGAGCGCCCGCGTTGAGTTCGACTTCGCCTCCCGATGGTCCGCTCGCATCCAGTCGGCCGCCTTCGAGTCGAACCGATCCTGAATCGGCGGTGAGCTTGATTTCCCTGGCTGCAATCACCGGAGTGCTGGCTGCGGCATCGGCGCCGATTTGAAGATCACCGGTTCGTTGGCGCAGGTTCACCGCGGCGTCGA
>CAIXXI010000391.1 GCA_903923345.1 uncultured Burkholderiales bacterium
ATCGATGGTCACGCTGAAGTGGAAATTCAGGTAGCGCTGCAGGGTCTGCAGATCGACCACGCCGGCGGCGCGGATCTTCGCCGGATCGTCGGTCTTGAGCTCGTTCATCACCTGGCAGGTGCGGGCAATGACACGCGACACACCCGACTCGCCCACGAACATGTGATGCGCTTCTTCGGTCAGCATGAATTTGGTGGTGCGGGCCAGCGGGTCGAAGCCGCTTTCAGCCAGCGCGCATAACTGGAACTTGCCGTCGCGATCGGTGAAGTAGGTGAACATGAAAAACGCCAGCCAGTCCGGGGTCTTTTCATTGAAGGCGCCCAGGATGCGCGGATTGTCTTCATCGCCCGAACGGCGCTCGAGCAGGGCCTCGGCCTCCTCGCGGCCATCACGACCGAAATGCTTGTGCAGCAGATAGACCATCGCCCAGAGGTGGCGGCCCTCTTCGACATTGACCTGGAACAGATTGCGCAGGTCGTACTGGCTCGGGGCCGTGAGGCCGAGATGACGCTGCTGCTCGACCGAGGCCGGCTCGGTATCACCCTGGGTCACGATGATGCGGCGCAGGTTGGCGCGATGCTCGCCAGGCACGTCCTGCCAGGCGGCCTCGCCCTTGTGCTCGCCGAAATGGATCTGGCGGCCTTCCTCGCGGGGATTCATGAAGATGCCCCAGCGGTAGTCGGGCATCTTCACATGGCCGAAGTGCGCCCAGCCTTGCGGGTCGACACTCACCGCCGTGCGCAGATAGACATCGAAATCATTGGAGCCGTCAGGCCCCATGTCTTTCCACCAGTTCAGGTAGTTCGGCTGCCAGTGCTCAAGGGCACGCTGCAGCGTCTTGTCTTCCGACAGGTTGACGTTGTTGGGAATTGTGTCGGTGTAGTCGATGGCTGCCATGTCGAGACTCCGGTTTTGATTCGGGACTGAATGCGATGAATGAGACGAGGAAGTGATCAGACGCGATTGCGGTCGAAGTGCGGCTTTTCGCCCTTGCCGTAGAGCTTGAGTGCGCCCTTGTCGCCGACCGCGTTGGGTCGATTGAAAATCCAGTTCTGCCAGGCGGTGAGGCGCCCGAAGACGCGGGTGAACATCGTCTCGGTGCCATTGAAGCGCAGGTTGGCCTCAAGGCCAGTCAGCGCATCCGGCGACATCGCGGCACGCTCTTCGATCACGATGCGCACTTCGTCGGCCCAGTCGATGTCATCTGGCGCACTGGTGATCAAGCCCAGCGCCAGAGCTGCGTCGGCATCCAGTGACTCTCCGAGGCGAGCACGCACCGCCTCGAGAGCCGGCGCCTCGTCGTAGAAGCGTCGTGCCAGTCGCGATTGATCGGTGGCCATCGGATAGAACTCGAAGTTGACCTCGCTGGCCACAATGCGCGGGGCGCGGGCGGGCTCGTCGGGCAGCGCCAGCATGTAGCTGCGATCGCAGGCCAGTGCCAGCTCAAGCAAGGTGCCGCTGAAGCACGAACCCGGCTCGATCAGCGCAAACAGCGTGCGCGACGACACATCCAGGCGCGAGAAGGCCCGGCGCAGCAGGCCAATGGTCTCGCGCACCAGCCAGTGCGACCGATGCGCCCTCAGCACAGTATCAACTGCCTCGACCGCCTTCGCATCGCCTTCAGTGCGGATCAGCCAGGTGCCGATCTCCAGTTCATTGGTGCGCATCTGCAGGATCGCATCGTCGAGCTCGCGACCCATGGCCAGAGGCCACCAGCGTGCCCCCGCCTTCACGATCGCCTCGGGTGTGTCGGGCTGTGCAACCGTCGGCGCTTTCACCGTGAAGGTGGCGGTGCGACGGACACGGTCGATCTCTACCCTCACATGCTCATAGCGCACTGCATCGGCTTCGAATGTGCATTCCACCGGAGTCAGCGCCACGCCGGCTGCATCGGACGGCCGGTCGCTCGACTGAGCCAGTTCAAGGGCACGATCGGCCACGGCCTGCGCAAAGGCAGC
>CAIXXI010000392.1 GCA_903923345.1 uncultured Burkholderiales bacterium
CTGCCGAGACTGACTCCAGCGATGCGCACAGCCTGGCGGCGCCCATGCCGGGCAAGGTCATCGCACTGATGGTCCAGGCCGGTGCACGGGTTCGCAAGGGGCAGCCGCTGCTGGTCATGGAAGCCATGAAGATGGAACACACCATCACAGCGCCTGCAGACGGTACGGTCGAGAAGCTGCCATTCAGCGTCGGCGATCTGGTGGGAGAGGGGGCATCACTGGTCGGTTTTGCGGCGCACTGAACGGGCATTGATCCTGCCTGCAGGTGACTGATGCGCCTGATCGAAACGGCGCGATCGGTTTGCATCACAACCCCCTTTGAGTTCGCCGCCATGACATCCACAGACGCTTCGTCCGCCAGCTTCATGCCCTTGCCCTTGACGATGCCACACAGCACCGTTGCAGGCGATATCCTGCTCACCGCCTGCCAGCGTTCGATCACACTGAATGCGGAGTTCGTCGAGGAAGTGATTCGCCGAACGCTGGACAATGCCCGAGAGCCGACTGCATCACCAGCGCTGATGCCGGCCATGCCGCACGCCTGGGCCCAGGCTGCCCTGGTTGAACCCAGCCTGCGTTATGTCATCGGGATGATGAGCCTCGGGCGAACAACCACCGACACCATGGTCGCGCTGATGGCCGCGCAACTGCGCGGTGCCAGCGGCGAAGTTGAGACCTTGTCACGCACTGCCCATGATGAAGCGGTGAAGTCCATCCAGGCGGCCACCAGTGCAACCGGCGCAGTGATGTCGCAATGCCTTGGCGCAGCCAGTCAATTCAGTTCACTGGGCGATCGCAATCGGGCCGGATAATGCGAGGCTGATTCACCCTGATCGAGGCTGAGCCCGCCGCGTCGAGGCCTGCTTGTTCAGTGTTCTTCGGGCGATCCCCTATGATCTCGCGTCATGCGAATCGTGATTGCCCATATCGACCCGGCCGAAGGCGTGGCCTGGCAGCAGGCACTGGCTGACCGACTGCCCGGTGCAGATGTCCGTATCGACTCCTGCACATCCTTTCAACCCGACTATGCAGTCGGCTGGAAGCCGCCGCTGGACTTCTTTGATCGCCACCCTGGACTGAAGGCCTTCTTTTCATGCGGCGCAGGGGTTGATCATCTGATGGCTCATCCCGGCCTGCCATCTGCCATGCCAGTCTTCAGGCTCGAAGATGCCGGCATGGCCGCCCTGATGGCCGATTACTGCCTGCATGAATTGCTCAGGATTGCAGGGCGTCATGATGCGTACGCCAAAGCCCAGACTTCGGCGACCTGGCTCGCACTTGAGCCGCTGCCCCGTGCGCACCTGGCCGTAGGGGTACTCGGCATGGGCGTGCTCGGTCGACAGGTTGCGCATCGACTCGCCGAAGCCGGGTTTCCAGTGGTCGGCCATGCACGCACCCCGGATCAAACAGGGCAAACCTTCCAGGGCGGGTTGCCAGATCGGGGGCCCACCGCTGCCGGACCGAGCGAGTTGCCCAATCAGCTGCTCACCGCTGCCGGCCCCATCGACATCCTCCGGGGCCCGGAGCAGCTGGCCGCGTTCCTCGCCCGAACTCGGGTGCTGATTCTGCTTGCTCCCCTGACCCCGCAGACGCAGGACCTCATCGACGCGCAGGTCTTGTCGCAACTGCAAGCGGATGCATGGCTGATCAATGTCGCAAGAGGAGGGCTGGTGGTCGACCAGGACCTGATCACCGCCCTTGATGATGGCCATCTCGCGGGCGCCACGCTGGACGTCTTTCGCGAAGAGCCACTGCCGGCCTCGCACCCCTTCTGGCATCATCCGAAGATTCGCATCACGCCTCATGTTTCGGCACCCACGCAGGTCGCGGTCTCGGCTGATCAGGTGGCCTCGAAACTCGCCACATTGCAAAGAGGCCACATGCCCTCGGGTCTGATTGAACGACACCGGGGCTACTGACGCGTCCTCGACTGAATACCACCCAAAGACCGACAGGAGACCCTGCCATGACCACCTCACTGCCCCAACGCGTCGAACTGATTGAAGTCGGGCCTCGTGACGGACTGCAAAACGAGCATTCGCCCATCACAACCGAACAGCGCATCGAGTTGTGCGATCGCCTCACCGACGCGGGCTTTCCCAATATCGAGGCGGGTTCATTCGTGTCGCCCAAGTGGGTGCCTCAGATGTCCGACACGTCCGAACTGATGCGACGCATCCGTCGCAAGCCCGGCGTCATCTATTCGGTGCTGACGCCGAACATGAAAGGCTTCGAAGGCGCTGTCGAGGCCCGTGCTGACGAGGTCGTGATCTTCGGCGCAGCCTCCGAAGCCTTCTCCCAGCGCAACATCAACTGCTCGATTGCCGAGTCGATCGCCCGCTTCGAGCCGGTCGCGCGGGCTGCCAAAGACAACCACATGCGGCTGCGCGGCAGTATTTCCGTCGCCCTCGGTTGCCCCTACCAGGGCGAGGTCCCGCCGGCTGCGGTGGCCGACGTGGTCAAGCGTATGACGGATCTGGGCTGCGACATGATCGATATCGCGGACACCATCGGTGTGGCCACACCCCAGAAGACACAAGCCGCTTTTGCAGCCGCACTCGGTGTGGTGCCGCTGAACAAGCTCTCCGGCCACTTCCACGATACCTACGGGATGGCGCTGGCCAATACCTATGCCAGCCTGGAAATGGGCGTTTCCACGTTTCACGCGTCGGTTGCAGGACTCGGCGGTTGCCCTTTCGCCAAAGGCGCGACCGGCAATGTGGCGACCGAAGACCTGCTCTACATGCTCGACGGGCTGGGTATCCAGACGGGCGTCGACTTGGGCAAGATGGTCGAAATCGGGCAATGGATC
>CAIXXI010000393.1 GCA_903923345.1 uncultured Burkholderiales bacterium
CACCGCTTTGCCGGATCGGGATGGGCCTGCGGCACCATGCACAGCGCTGCGGTGATCGCCGCCAGGTTCAGTGCGAACACCCCGAACGGCGCCATCACCAGCGTGACCAGACCGACCACGGTCAGCAGCTTGGAGATCGGCGCATGACCGTAGCCCATGGCCCGGAGCACGGCCACACCCGGCAGGTTCTGTGATGCCATGGTCACCACGAACAGGGGCACGGCAACGCCGAGCAGCGCCTGAGCTGAAAAATCGACCGACCAGACCAGGGGCGCGACCGGTGCCATGGTCAGCGCGAGGCCCGCCGGCAACCCTGCACCGCTGAACCAGGCGGCAAACAGCCCGACCAGCAGGGTCAGCGGCACGGCCAGGCGCGGCAGCGGCCGGTGCGACAGCATGAAGGCAAGGAGCATCGGAACGACGATCGTGGGGGCCGTCTGGATCGAGGCAAACGCCTCGAAGCCGAACTGCACCAGCACACCCGCCAGCAGCGCGCTGGCCAATGACTGCGGAATGCGGTTCATCCAGCGCTCGAACAGTCCGGTCGCACCGGCCAGGGTCAGCAAGATCGCGCTGGCGATGAATCCGCCGATCGCCTCGGGCAGACTCAGACCGCGCAGGCTCACCGCGAGCAGCGCAGCACCCGGGGTCGACCAGGCGATCACCACCGGCAGGCGCAGCCAGATACTGGGCACCAGGCAGGTCAGGCCCATGCCGATGGCCAGCGCGGCCGTCATGGTGGCCAGCTGGTCTGAATTCAGGCCCATGCTGCGAGCAGCCTGGACCACGATCGGATACGAACTGGTGAAGCCCACCAGCACGGTCACGAATCCGGCGCTCAGTACCGAGAGCGCCACCCCGAGCCCCGAGCTGCCCGCGGACAGGCTTGAGCCGGCCCGGGTGCGCATCTCAGGCGGCGATCCGCTGGCCGTGCTCCCGGGTGGCGTGAAAGCGCACCTTGGGCCAGCGCTCCATCGTCAGGCGAAGGTTCACGCCGGTGTCAGCCAGATAAACGAGGTTGCCGTCGACATCCTTTGCCAGACGCATCTGCTGGGCGCGGGTGAATTCCCTGAGCATCGCGTCATCTTCACAGGTGACCCACCGGGCGCTCACGATGCCGGCGCGCTCGAAGCTTGCCTCGACCGCATATTCGGTGCGAAGCCGGTGCTCGACCACTTCGAACTGCAGCTGACCGACGGCACCGAGCAAAGGAGTGGAATCGACAAAGGGCTCGAAGACCTGGACCGCGCCTTCCTCACCCAGCTGCTGCAGGCCCTTGGCCAACTGCTTGGACTTCAGTGGATCGCGCAGCCGTGGTCTCGAGAAGAGTTCAGGCGCGAAATACGGGATTCCGGTGAAGCCCAGTGAATCGTTGGACTCGGCCAGGGTATCGCCGATCTGCAACTGGCCATGGTTGTGCACGCCGATGATGTCGCCGGCGTAGGCCTCTTCCATCAGCGAGCGCTCATTGGCCATGAAGGTCAGCGCATTCTGGATCTTGATCGGGCGCCCGAGCCTGCGGTGGTTGACCTTCAGACCCGGCTGGTATCGCCCGGAACACACCCGCATGAACGCGATGCGGTCGCGGTGATTCGGGTCCATGTTGGCCTGGATCTTGAACACGAAACCGGTGAACGGTTTTTCATCCGGGCTGACCGCTCTGGTGCCTGCATCGCGCGGCTGCGGCGGCGGGGCCCAGTCGACCAGTGCCCGCAGAATTTCGCGAACACCGAAATTGTTGATACCCGAGCCAAAGAACACCGGGGTCTGACGCCCTGCAAGAAAGGCATCCAGGTCGAACTCCGAGCCTGCGCCGCGCACGAGCTCGATCTCATCGCGCATCGAGCCCATTTCCATCGGAAATTCGACATCGAGCGCGGCCAGCGCATCGCCCGAGATCGCCTGCACTGTCTGGTTGGCGCGCTCTTCGCCGGGCGCAAAGCGCAGCACTTCGTCTCGTAACAGGTGATAAACCCCCCGGAAACGCTTGCCGGCACCAATGGGCCAGGTCACCGGCGCACAGCGAATCTTGAGGATCGATTCGATTTCATCGAGCAGCTCGATCGGCTCGCGCACTTCACGGTCGAGCTTGTTGACGAAGGTGACGATTGGCGTGTCCCGCAGACGGCAGACTTCGAGCAGCTTGATGGTCTGTTCTTCGACGCCTTTGCCGGCGTCAACCACCATGACGGCACAGTCGACCGCGGTGAGCACGCGATAGGTGTCTTCGGAGAAGTCCTGGTGACCCGGGGTGTCGAGCAGGTTGAAGACGCAGTCTTCGTACTCGAACTGCATGACCGAACTCGCCACTGAAATGCCGCGCTGCTTCTCGACCTCCATCCAGTCGGAGGTGGCGTGACGCGCACTCTTGCGCGCCTTGACCGTGCCGGCGAGCTGGATCGCGCCACCGAACAGCAGCAGCTTTTCGGTCAGCGTGGTCTTGCCGGCGTCGGGGTGGGAGATGATGGCAAAGGTTCGCCGGCGGGCGACCTGTCGACCCAGTTCTGTGGATGCATCCATGATTGGCGACGCAGTGTATCAGCCAGCCCGGGAGCAGGCGGGCAGCGCTCGGCGCTGGATATCATGTGACCATGAGCACACCCAAAGCCGCGATGCCCCCTGACTCCAGCCGTCTGGCCGAAGAACCCTGGTACCTGCCGATCGCCGATGAGGTGGCGGTGTTCGAGGCGGCCTACGCCGCGCGGCTGCCCGTGCTGCTCAAGGGCCCGACCGGATGCGGCAAGACCCGATTTGTCGAACACATGGCCTGGCGCCTTTACCGGCAGGCGAACACGCCGAGGCGCGAACTCGAGCTGCCTTTGCTGACCGTGGCCTGCCATGAAGACCTGACGGCGACCGACCTGGTCGGGCGCTGGCTGCTGGCCAATGACGCCACCGTCTGGCAGGACGGTCCACTCACCAGGGCGGCTCGCAGTGGTGCGATCTGTTATCTCGATGAGGTGGTCGAGGCGCGCAAGGACACCACGGTGGTGATCCACTCCCTGACCGATCACCGCCGTGTGCTGCCGATCGAGAAAACCGGCGAGCTGCTCGATGCCCATCCCGATTTTCTGCTGGTCGTCTCGTATAACCCGGGCTACCAGAGTGCGCTCAAGGACATGAAGCCCTCGAC
>CAIXXI010000394.1 GCA_903923345.1 uncultured Burkholderiales bacterium
CGCCCCGTTCATGCTGCCATCACCGCCAATCACGAATAGCACGCCGATTCCATTGGCCTCGAGGTGATCGACCATCTCGGCCGGGTCATGCGAACCGCGTGAGGTGCCCAGCACCGTGCCGCCTTCGTGATGAATGTGCGCCACGGATTCGGGCGTCATGGTCATCGGCACATGGCCGTGGCGGGCGATCAGTCCCTCATACCCATAGCGGATGCCGTAGATGTGGCGCACACCATAGGCCGCCCACAATTCCAGAACGATGCCGCGCACCACATTGTTCAGGCCTGGGGCAAGACCTCCGCAGGTCACGATCGCGCACTTCACGGTTCGCGGATCGAAGAAGATCTGATTGCGCGGCCCCGCCAGCTCGAAGGCCGGAATCGAATCGGGATCACTCAGGGCTGCTTTCAGGCGCATCAGCGAGTCGTCCAGCAGCACCTTGTCGGCCGCGCCCACGAATTGCACGCCGCGCTCGCCGAGGTGCCGTGCGACCGGGGAGGGCAGCAGGCACTTTCCGAGTGTCTGCACGACCAGATCGGAGGCGGTCAGCGGCTCGCCAGCGTCTTCGAACTGGCCCTGATGGGTCGGGTCCTGTCTCATCACCATGAAGTCACTCCATGAAGCCGGCGCTGAGGCTCAGCCTCAGCCGGTGTTTCTCAGGCCAGCGGCCACGCCGTTGATCGAGATGTGGATGCCTCGTCGCACCCGCTCATTGAGTGGTTCATCGGCCTGACGCGCCCGGTAGCGGCGCATGAGCTCGACCTGCAGGTGGTTGAGCGGATCGACATACGGAAACCGGTGTGCAATCGAGCGGGCCAGCGACGGGTTGGAGGCGAGTCGCTCGGCATCGCCGGTGATTTCCGACAGGGCCGACTGGCAGGCCAGCCACTCGGCCTGGATGAGGCCAAAGAGGCGGCGTTGCCGCTTTTTGTCGGCACCCAGCTCGAGATACCGCGCAGCAATGCCGAGATCGCTTTTGGCCAGCACCATGTCGAGGTTCGACAGGAGGGTTCTGAAGAAGGGCCATTGGCGATACATCCGGCGCAGCAGCTCGAGCTTGTCATCGCGCGATCCATCATCCGCGTCGAGAAACGCGTTGACCGCCGAACCGAACCCATACCAGCCGGGCAGGGCGACCCGACACTGCCCCCAGCTGAAGCTCCAGGGAATCGCGCGAAGGTCTTCGATGGCGCGATTGGCTTTGCGAGAAGCGGGCCGTGATCCGATGTTCAGTTCAGCGATTTCCCGAATGGGGGTGGTGTCGAAGAAATAGTCGACGAAACCGGGCGTCTCATAGACCAGCTTGCGGTAGGCCGCCATGCTCGCCACTGACAGGGCGTCGGCGGTCTTGAGAAAGCGCGCCGGGGCGCTGCGGGTTGGGTGCAGCATGGTGGCTTCCAGCGTTGCTGCCACCAGCGTCTCGAGGTTGCGCCGGCCAATTTGCGGATGGGCATATTTCGAGGCGATCACTTCGCCTTGCTCGGTCAGCCGAATCTGGCCGTTGACCGTACCCGGTGGCTGCGCCAGGATCGCCTGATAGCTGGGGCCGCCGCCTCGGCCGACCGTGCCACCCCGTCCATGAAACAGCCGCAAGGTCAGGCCTTTTTCACGGCGCAGCGGCTCAAACAATGCGACCAGTTCGGTCTCTGCCCGATACAGCTCCCAGTTGCTGGTGAAAAAGCCGCCGTCCTTGTTGCTGTCGCTGTAGCCCAGCATGATGTCCTGCTCACCGCCTGAACGGACGATCAGATCGATAATGCCGGGCAGCGCATAAAAGGCCTTCATGATCGGCGCCGCCTGACGCAGGTCGCCAATCGTTTCGAACAGCGGCACCACGATCAGGTCATTGACTGCATCGCTGTTCAGGGTGCCTCGCATCAGGCCGCCTTCCTTGTGCAGCAGCAGCACTTCGAGCAGATCGCTCACCGCCTCGGTGTGGGAAATGATGTCGTGGCGCAGCGCCTGGCGGCCGAATCGCTTCAATTGCAGGCTGGCCAGATCGAAGATGGCCAGTTCATCGAGCGTGTGCTGAGAGTAGCTGGCGCTCTGAACCCGAAGTGTCCTGGGGTCATTGAGCTGCCTCAGAAGCAGGCGTGTGCGATCGGCTTCTGCAAGTGACCGGTAGTTGGGCTCGATTCCCGCTGTGGCCAGCAATTCAGCCACCACCGACTCATGCTTGTCCGAGCTTTGACGCAGATCGACCGTCGCCAGATGAAAGCCAAACACCTGCACCGCCCTGATCAGGGGCTTCAGGCGCGGCGCAACCAGTGCGGCACCGTGATGCGCAACCAGTGACTCCGACAGAACCTTCAGATCGGCCAGAAACGCCTGCGAATCAGGGTAGGGGGCCGAGGGCGCCAGCGCATGGCGCAGTGCCTCGGTGCCGGTCAATGCCTGCAGGCTTGCGGCCAGGCGGGCATAAATGCCCACCAGCGCGCGCCGATACGGCTCGTCATGCCGGTGCTCGTCACGGTCACCGGACGCTTCGGCGAGCGCGGCCATCGCCGGTGTGATCTGCACCAGCAAGGTGGAGATCGACAACTCCGCGCCCAGTTCATGGACTTCCGTAAGGTAAAAGCGCAGCGCGGTTTCACACTGCCTGCGAAGTGCCAGCGCCAGGGTATCTGCCGTCACATTGGGGTTGCCGTCCCGATCGCCGCCGATCCAGTTGCCCATTTGAAAGAAGCTGGCAATGTTGTGGCCGGGCAGGGCTTCTTCGATCTGCTCGTACAGGCGCGGTATCTCCTGCAGGAAGGTCGAACGGTAATAGCTCAGAGCGTTTTCGATCTCGTCGGTGACGGTGAGCTTCGTGTACCGAAGCATCCGGGTCTGCCAGAGTTGGGTGATGCGCGCGCGAATGAGGGATTCGATGCGCTTGCGTTCCGGGTCGGTGCCGGCTGAGTCCCGAGCGGTGATCAACTCGGCCACCGCGCGCTGTGCATCCAGGATGCTCTTGCGCTGCACTTCAGTCGGATGGGCGGTGAGCACCGGGGAAATATGGGCATGGTCCAGCACGCGGGCGATGTCTGCGGCGCGAAAGCCCTTGTCTGCCAGGCGCTCGAAGGTCCGCGCCAAGGAACCCTCCTGCAGGTCGCCCGCCCGCTCATGCGCCTCGCGGCGGCGCACGTGGTGGCGGTCCTCCGCGATATTGGCCAGGTGCGAGAAATAGCTGAACGCCCTGACGACCGACACCGTCTGATCAACCGTCAGGTTCTTGAGCAGCCGGTCCAGGGTGCGGCCTGCGGCCGCATCGCGCTTGAGGCGGAATGCAACCGACAACTGTCGCACGCGCTCGATCAGATCAAAGGCATCGCGGCCTTCCTGCTCCCGAATCACGTCGCCCAGGATGCGGCCCAGGAATCGGATGTCGGACTGGAGCGCCTCATCCTTGTTCACCGCCAGAGCGGATGCATCGCGAGCGGGGCGTTTTGGTGCAGCGTTCATGATCTGGGACCGCCTATTGCACGGGGAACGTGCGATCAGGACCGATTCGGTCCGTCTGGGAACAGCGCAGCAAGCTTTGTACCATTCGCGGATGACACCATCGGCTAATATCCGGGCCATGAAAGCCACCATGCGCGGGGCAGCCCTGACTTGAACCCGACACGCAGCAGTCTTTTCGATGACCTCGAAGCCCATCAACAAGGCGGACCTCAACCGGTGCAACCCACTGTCCAGCCAGCCCCTGTGGTCGCGGCCATGATCGCTTCACGCCCGAATCCGCAGGTTTCGGTGGTCATCCCGATCTACAACGAGGCCGACAACCTGCCTGACCTGGTCAGTCGGGTGCATGACGCGATGGCGCCCAGCGGGCGCTCGTTTGAACTGATCTGCATCGATGACGGCTCGCGAGATGCGTCCGCGCGCATCCTGCAGGAACTCGCAGCCACCCGAGCCTGGCTCAGGCCGGTCTATCTGATTCGCAATTACGGCCAATCGACTGCGCTGCAGGCCGGTTTCGATGTCGCCACCGGCGACTTCATCGTGACCCTCGATGGCGACCTGCAAAACGATCCGCTCGATGTGCCGTCCCTGCTCGATCACCTGCAGGCGCATCCGGAGCTCGATGTGATCTCGGGCTGGCGCAAGGACCGTCAGGATGCGGCGCTGTCGCGCAAACTGCCTTCGAGGCTGGCCAATGGGCTGATTTCGAAGGTCACCGGCGTGAAGCTGCACGACTACGGCTGCGCTCTGAAGGTTTACCGCGCGCAGGTCATCCACGACCTGCGTCTGTATGGCGAGATGCATCGCTTCATCCCCGCGCTGGCCGCCGAGGTGGGTGCCAAGATCGTCGAGATACCGGTTCGCCACCATGCCCGGACCCGCGGCGCATCCAAGTACGGCATCGACCGCACCTTCCGGGTTCTGCTCGATCTGCTCTGGATCAAATTCCTTCTGCGCTTTTTGCATCGGCCCATTCATGCCTTCGGGGGCGTCGGCCTGGGCTGCGTGTTGCTGGGTGGACTGACCCTGACCTGGCTGAGCTTCGAGAAGCTGGTGCTGGGGCAGCCCATCGGCGGACGGCCTTTGCTGATGCTGGGGATTCTGTTTCTGCTGCTCGGTGTGCAGCTGGTGGCCACCGGTGTTCTGGGCGAAATGCTCACCCGCATCTATCACGAGCCCCAGGGCCGCGCGCAGTACATGACCCGTGATGCGCCCCGGCCCGCTGCCCGCAGCGCATCCCAGGGCCGCTGAGCGTCTCGATGCCAGGACTGGGTCTGGCTGCCCGCCTTGCCGGCGGGCTCTGCCTGATGGCCATTGCGGTCGCGATCGTCGGGCCGCAGCGGCTGGTGAGCAGCCTGGCCGGCACAGAGCTGCGATGGTTTGCGCTCGCCCTGGGCCTGGCCATCGCAGCCAATGTCTGCTCCTCACTTCGATGGGCCATGATCGCCCGTGCCCTCGGCCTGGATGCGCCCAACCTGGCCCTGATGCCGATGTATGCCCGCGGGGTGACCAGCAACACCTTGCTGCCAGGGGCGACGGTCTCTGGCGATCTGCTGCGCAGCTACGAACTCTCCCGACTGGGCAACCCAATGGTCGAGTCGGCTGCCTCGGTGGCCTTCGATCGCTTCAGCGGCCTGTGGACCCTGTGCGTGCTGTCCTTCGTGGCCGCCGCAAGCGCATGGACCCTGGGCTACGACTTGAGCGGCTCACCGTCGAGTCGCTCGGTCCTGCCTGCCTATGGTCTGCTGCTCGGTGGCATCGTCCTTGCGCCTTTTCTGCCCTGGCCAATCGACTGGATCCGCCGATTGCCGGGCACGCTCGGGCACAAGGTGGCTGACCTGTGGGAGCGCATGCATGCGCCCGGCACCCTGCTGCGACGACGGCTTGCCGAGTCCCTCCTCTTTTCGATCGGGGTTCAGGTGCTCAGCGCCCTGGCGCTGGTTGCCTGTGCCCGATCGCTCGGCGTGCAGACGGCACTCGTGCTGATCCTGGCCGCGTCCGCACCGATCTTCGTGATGGCAGCGGTGCCGCTGGGCATTGCAGGCTTCGGGACGCGTGAGCTCGCCTCGGTGGCCGTCCTGGGCGCGATGGGTGTGGCACCCGATCAGGCCGCAGGCACCGGCCTGCTGTTTGGTGTGTGTGGCGTGATCATGGGCCTGATGGCCGCACCGCTGTTCCTGTTCCGAGGTGGCAGCAGATGAACCCGATGGCTTCGAGCTCTGCATCGACTCATCCGCAGCCGGCCGTGGTGGGCTTGCTGGTGCTTGCGGTCTTTGTCAGCTTCTTTCTCGGTCTGGGCGATGTGCCCTTGTTCGATCTGGACGAGGGCGCGTTCACCGAAGCCACCCGCGAGATGCTGCAGCGGCGCGATTTCATCTCGACCTGGCTCAACGGTGTGCCGCGTTTCGACAAGCCGGTTCTGATCTATTGGCTTCAGGCCGCATCGGTGACGCTGTTCGGCCAAAGCGAGTGGGCCTTCCGATTGCCCTCTGCGCTGTGCGCAAGTGCCTGGGTCTGGGTGGTGTTTGCCTTCGTTCGACGCGAACGCGGGGCCAGCGCCGGGCTGCTGGCCGCTGGGATCACCGCAACCGCAGCGGGCATCACGGTGATCGGTCGGGCCGCCATCGCCGATGCGCTGCTGAATCTGCTCATCGTGTCTGCGATGGCCAGCGCCTACCTGCATCTGTCCGGAGGCGGGCGTCGCTGGCTGGATCTGAGCTTTGCAGCCATCGGCCTGGGGCTGCTTGCCAAGGGCCCGGTCGCCATCCTGGTGCCGCTTGCCGTGACCGGTCTGTATTGCGCCAGCCATGGGCAATGGCGTGTCTGGTTGCGCTCGATCTTCGATCTGCGCGGCATTGCAATCCTGCTGGCCATCGCCGCGCCGTGGTACATCGCGCAGTATTTGAGCCAAGGCGATGCCTTCATCCAGGGGTTTTTCTTCAAACACAATGTCGACCGATTCAGTGCCCCGATGCACGGCTTCAACGGCAGTCTGTTTTTCTATCTGCCCTGGCTGCTGGTGGCAACTCTGCCCTTCACCACGTTGCTGCTCAATCTGCTGCGACATCTGCGGCCCATCTGGGCTGACCCGCTGCAGCGCTTCTGCCTGATCTGGTTCGGCTTCGTGCTGGTGTTTTTCTCGTTGTCAGGCACCAAACTGCCGCACTACGCCTTTTACGGTTACACCGGGCTGTTCGTGCTGATGGCCCTGAACGCGCCCCGGCTGCGCTCGCCTGTGCTGATGCTGCTGCCCGCGCTGGTGGTGTTCGTGCTGCTGGCCTGTCTGCCCTGGGGCCTGGACAAGGCGGTTGGGCATGTACCCGATCCCTATTACCGCGAGGCCGTGGCCAGCATCCAGGGACAGCTCGGCCACACCTACTTTCTGGCGCTGGCATTGGCGATCGGCACGACTCTGTGGATGATGCGTGTACCCGGGCTGTCCCTCACCACCCGACTGCTGTCGGTCAGCATCCTGCAGGCCGCGCTGATCGCCAGCTTCATTCTGCCTGCAGCCGGACAGGCGCAGCAGTCGCCGGTCAAGGAGGCCGCCGCAGTGGCTCGCGCCCGCAACGATCAGGTGGTCATGTGGAAGATCGATGTGCCCAGCTTCCTCGTCTATTCGGGTCGACTGGTCGAGAAGCGGGAACCCCGACCGGGCGATGTCGTTCTGACCAAGTCCAAGCACCGCAGCGCCTTGCCCAGCCATCAGGTGCTGTATGAGAAAAATGGCGTCGCTCTGGTCAGTCTCGACCGCAGCTGACGCTGCGTGCACCACCGATGAATGCCCTGCCGCTGCCCACCCGACGCTCGGAACTGATTGACCGGCTGCGGAACAACCCCTCATTCGATCTGCTGGTCATTGGCGGCGGTGCGACCGGCCTTTCGGTCGCACTGGATGCTGCCTGCCGGGGCCATCGGGTGGCCCTGCTCGAGGCGCATGACTTTGCCGAAGGCACGTCATCCAGAGCGACCAAGCTGCTGCACGGCGGCGTGCGCTATCTGGCGCAGGGCAATCTGGCCCTGGTGCGCGAGGCCCTGCACGAGCGCACCCGGATGCTGCGCAATGCGCCGCACCTGGCCAGCCCGATGTCCTTTGTCATGCCCTCGTACCGTTTTGGAGAACAGTCGTTCCACCATTTGGGACTGTGGCTGTATGACGCATTGGCTGGCTCGGCTTCGCTGGGCAAGGCTTCAGGGCTGTCGCGCATGCAGACACTCGAGGCGCTGCCCACCCTGCGAACCGACGGTCTCAGGGGCGGCGTGCAATTCCGGGACGGTCAGTTCGATGATGCCCGCCTCGCTCTGGCCATCGCCCGAACCGCTGCCGAGCAGGGCGCGCTGCTGCTCAATCGGATGACCGTCGATGGCCTGCTGGTTGAAGCCGGCCGGGTGTGTGGTGTTCAGTGCATCGACGCCATCACGGGTGAGCGCCACACGCTGAACGCCGGCTGCGTGGTCAATGCAACCGGCGTCTGGGTCGATCAGATGCGAGCACTCGACGCCCGCATGGCGCAGCGAGAAGCCCGTGGCATCGTCTCGCCCAGTCAGGGCGTGCATCTGGTCTTCGACTCAGCAGTGCTGCCGAGCGATCAGGCGCTGCTGGTACCCAGAACCTCCGACGGGCGCGTGCTGTTTGCCGTGCCGTGGCTGGGCAAGGTGATTGTCGGCACCACCGACACCGCGCGCAAGGAGGCCAGCCTCGAGCCCAGACCCTTGCGCGAGGAAATCGATTTCCTGCTGGCCGAGGCCGGGCGCTATTTCACCCGCACGCCGCAACGCGGGGATGTTCGCAGCGCCTGGGTCGGCTTGCGTCCACTGGTGGATGCAGGCGGCGAAGGCGCCCACGCGAGCCGGTCCATCAGCCGCGAGCACACGGTGATCGTCAGCCCGTCGGGGCTGGTCAGCGTGACCGGCGGCAAGTGGACCACCTGTCGAGCCATGGCCGAAGACGTGATCGCCTGTTGTGAGCAGGCGAACCTGATCGAACCCCGAGCGGCCGGCGCAACCCGAAACCTGTTGCTGGTCGGCGCACGCGACCCTGCCTTGCCAGGCATTGCGCTGTCGCAGCCACCGGGTGTGCATCTGTACGGGGATGAGGCGCCTCATGTCCTGGCGCTGGAAGGCGCCGATCATTGGCTCGCACCTGGACTGAGCGCAGCGATGGTGCGATTTGCGATCCGCCACGAATACGCCCTGACGGTCGCCGATGTCCTGGCCAGGCGATCCCGCCTGCTGTTCCTGGACGCACGCTGCGCGTATCAGGTCGCGCCTGAGGTGGCCTCGATCATCCAGGCCGAACTCGGTTGTGATCCGCAGCTTGATGCTTTTCAACGCCTCGCCGTGCAGTACCTCGATCTGCCCTGAGCGGATACCCGAGCGTCTCAGGTCAGCTTGTCACCGGCCGGCGGCCCAGGCGTGGCACCATCACGCTTATCGTTGCGACCGCATTTACAGGAGACAAGTCCATGCCCAGCCTGAACGTCAACGGCCGTTCGGTCGAATTCCAGGCCGATCCGGCCACACCCCTGTTGTGGGTGCTTCGCGAGCAACTCGGCCTGACCGGCACGAAATACGCCTGCGGCATCGCTCAATGTGGCGCCTGCACCATCCACCTCGATGGCGCTGCGATTCGAAGCTGTGTGGTGCCGGTGTCGGCCGTGCAGCCGACTCAGAAGATCGTCACCATCGAAGGCTTGTCGCCTGACACCAGCCATCCGGTGCAAAAAGCCTGGGCTGCGCTCGATGTCCCGCAGTGCGGATACTGCCAATCCGGAATGATCATGGCCGCTGCTGCGCTGCTCAAGGAGCAGCCCAAGCCGACCGATGCGCAGATTAACGAGTCCATCACCAACATCTGCCGCTGCGGCACCTACAACCGCGTTCGCACCGCCATTCATGTGGCGGCCGGCACGATCGAACTCAAAAAGGCCTGAGCCATGGGCGCGCACGACATCAAGACCGATCCGACGCCTGCCGAGTTGCCGCGTCGTCAATTCATGGTGGGTTCACTGCTTGCAGGCGGTGGGCTTGCAATCGGGTTTCAAATCCCCTTCGCCGCACAAGCGCAGACCGCGCAGGTGCCACCTGAGGTCAATGCCTGGGTGGTTGTCAAACCCGACGAGACCGTGGTGATCCGGATCGCCCGCTCGGAAATGGGGCAGGGCACGCTGACCGGCCTGGCGCAACTGGTTGCAGAAGAACTCGAATGCGATTGGGGGCGGGTCACCACCGAATACCCGACCCCGGGCCAGAACGTGGCGCGCAAGCGGGTCTGGGGCAATATGTCGACCGGTGGCAGCCGGGGCATTCGGGAGTCGCAGGACTATGTTCGCAAGGGCGGCGCAGCTGCCCGCATCATGCTCGTGCAGGCAGCCGCAGACACCTGGAAGGTGCCGGCCTCGGAGTGCTCGGTCGACCGCGGCATCATCACGCACACCCCGACCGGGCGCAGGCTGAGCTACGGACAAGTCGCGGCTGCGGCCGCGCAACTGACGCCACCGACCGACATTCCGCTGAAGGACCCCAAGACCTGGAAACTGGCCGGCCAGCCACTTTCACGGCTCGATACCGTCGACAAGCTCAATGGTCGTCAGGTCTACGGCGCTGACCTCAAACTGCCCGGCATGCTCAATGCTGCGATCAAGGACTGCCCGATCTTCGGGGGCACGGTCAAGGCGGTCGATGAGGGCAAGGTGCTCGGTATGCCGGGCGTCAAGCGGGTGGTCAGGGTGGGCGACAGCGCGGTCGCAGTGGTGGCCGAGACCTGGTGGCAGGCGAAGGTGGCTCTGGACGCCTTGCCGATCACCTGGAACGAAGGCCCGAACGCAAAGCTCTCCAGCGCCTCGGTTGCAGCGATGCTCAAGGAAGGCCTGGATGCATCAGAGGCCTTCGTCGGCAACGAAGCCGGCAATGCCAAAGCAGCCCTTTCGCGTTCAGCACGGCGCATCGAGGCGGTCTATTCCATGCCGCATCAGAACCACGCCACGATGGAGCCGATGAATGCCACCGCGCGCTGGACACCGCAGCGCTGCGAGGTCTGGACGCCCACGCAAAATGGCGAAGCCTCGCTGGCTGCCACGGCAGCAGCGGCAGGCCTGCCTGTGGAGCAATGCGAGGTCTACAAATTGCATCTGGGCGGCGGCTTTGGTCGACGTGGCGCCCAAGACTGGATTCCACAGGCCGTGGCCATTGCCAAAGCGATGCCGGGCGTCCCGGTCAAGTTGCTGTGGTCGCGCGAGGAGGACATGCTGCATGGCCGCTTCCATCCGGTCACGCAAGCCAAAATGACCGCGGGCCTGGATGCAGCAGGCAACCTCGAAGCGCTGCACATCCGCATCTCAGGCCAGTCGATTCTGGCGGGCGTTGCGCCGCAGAACCTGCAAAACGGCAGAGACCCCGTGGCCTTCCAGGGGCTCACGCCCAGCGGCGACGGGGCATTCGGTTACACGATCCCCAACCTGCTGGTTGACCATGCAATGCGCAATCCAGCCGTTCCGGTGGGTTTCTGGCGCGGCGTGAACCACAACCAGAATGCGATCTATCTCGAGTGCTTCATGGATGAGATCGCACATGCAACCGGTCAGGACCCGCTGGCGCTGCGTCGCAAGCTGATGGCAAATCACCCCAAACACCTGGCCGTGCTGAATGCGGCAGCCGAGCGTGCGGGTTGGGGAACACCCGCACCGCAGGGCGTGTATCGGGGCCTGGCTCAGCACATGGGATTTGGCAGCTACACGGCTGCAGTGGCCGAGGTCTGGGTCAATCCTGAAGGCGAGCTGACCATTCGACGCATCGTTGCGGCCACCGACCCGGGCCACGCCGTCAACCCGCAGCAGATCGCCGCTCAGGTCGAGGGATCCTTTGCCTATGGTCTGTCGGCGTGTCTTTACGGCGAATGCACGGTCAAGGATGGCCGGATGGAACAGGACAATTTCCACACCTACGAGATCCTGCGGATGGCGGCCATGCCTCAGGTCGAAACCATCGTGATGCCCTCGGGCGGATTCTGGGGTGGGGTGGGTGAACCCACGATTGCCGTGGCCGCACCGGCTGTGCTCAATGCAGTGTTCGCGGCCACTGGCAAGCGGGTTCGCAACCTGCCGCTCAAGCACACTGACCTGAAGCGGGCCTGAGCAGGCAGTCTGAAGGGATGGGTCTGCAAGGCGGTGCCGCTCGCAGCCAGAAGCGGGCAGGGCAGGGGGATCGTCCGCGATCGCCCGCCTTTCATGCCCGCTCTGCGATGCTCCTGTGCCTGCTTGTGTTGTCAGCCTGTGCAAGCGCACCGGGTGGGTCTGCAAGCCATTGGGCCGCGCCGTCATCCGGCTCAGACAGCCGTTACAGCCAGCCACTCGAGGCTCGACAGGGTGATGCGCTGCGCGGCAGAGCGATCGTCGTCGATCGAAGCCGAGGGCTGTGCCTGCTGTGTCACTCGGGCCCGTTTCCGGATGCGCCTCAGCAAGGCTCGCTGGCACCGAGCCTGGCAGGCGCGGGTGATCGGCTCAGCCGAGCGCAATTGCGTCACCGAATTGCTGACAGCCGCTCGATCAACCCCGACTCGATCATGCCCTCGTTTCATCGAAGCGATCACCTGCAGTACGTGGCTGATGCGCTCAAGGGCCAGCCGATTCTCAGTGCACAGGACGTTGAAGACGTGGTCGAATTCCTGACCACCCTTCGCACACCGGCCGTACTCGATCTGATTCCTCCAGGACTGGGACCATGACTGAATCGACCCATCCGACTCGCCGTCAGGTGCTGATCCTGGCGATTTCAAGCCTGGCGGTGACTGCAGTCGGCTCGGCTCGCGCCGATACCGCTGCCATGAACGAGGCCATCCGGGCGTTCACCGGCGGTCGGTCCGCGATCACCGGCCCGATCAGCCTGGATATTCCCAGCCTGGTCGAAAACGGCAATTCAGTGCCGGTGTCTGTACGGGTCGACTCGCCGATGAGCGAGCGCGATCATGTGAAGCGCATCGCCCTGTTCAACGAAAAGAACCCTCAGCCGCAGGTGGCTGTCTTCACGCTGGGCCCGCGCTGTGGCCGTGCGGCCGTCGCAACCCGCATGCGGATGGCCGACTCCCAGCAGATCGTCGCTGTCGCCGAACTGTCCGATGGCCGCTTCATCAGGACCCGCGCAGACGTCGTCGTGACGCTCGCCGCCTGCATCGAGACCTGATATGGCTGCTTTGGTGAAATTGCCCCAGCGGGCGCGGGCGGGCGAAGTGATCGAGATCAGCGTCATGGCGGCGCATCCGATGGAAACCGGCTTTCGAACGGGGCTGGACGGCCGACTGGTGCCTCGCAACATCCTGAACACCTTCGTCTGTCTCTATGAGGGCGTGGAAGTCTTTCGTGCGGAACTCTTTCCGGCCATCACCGCCGACCCCTATCTGGCATTCACCACGGTGGCCACCCAGACCGGCACGTTTGAATTTCGCTGGACGGACGATCGCGGCGAAGTCATTGCCGAGCGGCGGCAATTGATTGTCGAATGAACCCGCACGCAGCTGCGCCGGC
>CAIXXI010000395.1 GCA_903923345.1 uncultured Burkholderiales bacterium
GCCTTTGCTACCTCGGCACGCCTGTCCAATCGCTGGTACGAGTTCGATATCGGCTGGATGTACATCCGGATCCTGCAGGCACTGGGGCTCGCCTCGGTGCGCAAGCTCGCGCCGGTGCCGCGCCTGGCTGAGCCGCGCATTCAGGTCGATGCCCAGACCCTTCAGGCGGTGATTGCCCACCGCTACGATCTGATGGCCGCCTATGGCAAGTCGCTGGCCCAGACCTGCTCGCAGGAAGTGGCCCGGCTTCGCGCGGTGCAACCTGCGCAGGCGATGACCGTGCGTTCAGCCTCCAACTGGCTGCCGCTTGATACCGCACGCTGGAGTGAACAGAACCGCGCCACGCTGGGTGAGGTGTTTGCGGCCTCGGCACCTCTGCAAAAGCTGGTCGAGATGCGCGGCGAGTTGGTGGCCACCTGGGAGCGGTCCAATTCATCGGCCGACCAACTGATCGTTCATCTGCAAGACTGGTGTCGGCGCGCCGAGGAAAGCGGTGTTGCTGCCCTGCAGGAGTTGTCACTCAGAATGCGCAGCTACACCCCGGCCTGAGTGCTCGGCGGGCCCGCTTCTCGGGCCTGCTCGATGGACCCACTCGACATGTCAGCCCAATAAAATACGCCCCGGATCGGGGCGTTTTCTTTTCTGGCCAAAGAAGCTTTTCTGGCCAAAGAAGCGAAAGCCAAAGATCACTTGATCTTGGTTTCCTTGTAGGCCACGTGCTTGCGGGCAACCGGATCAAACTTCTTGATCTCGATCTTTTCCGGCTTGGTCTTCTTATTCTTGGTGGTGGTGTAGAAGTGACCGGTTCCTGCGGTCGACTCCAGCTTGATCTTGTCACGCATGGCTCAGGCTCCTGGTGAGGTCGGACTCAGGCTTCGCCGCGTGCGCGCAGGTCTGCGAGCACAACTTCGATGCCGAGCTTGTCAATGGTGCGCAGGGCCGCCGTGCTGACACGCAGACGGATCCAGCGGTTCTCGCTCTCAATCCAGAAGCGGCGCGACTGCAGGTTCGGCAAAAAGCGGCGCTTGGTCTTGTTGTTGGCGTGCGAGACGTTATTGCCAACCATCGGGCCTTTGCCGGTGATGCGGCAGACTTTGGCCATGGCGTACTCCAGATAGGGTGAAGCTGTATTCAGCAAAGCCGCAAAGTATATCCCGATGCTTCCGCCCATGGCAACTGCCTGTTCAGATCAGACCCTGCTCGGCAAAGGAATAGTGCCGGCCGCCGGCGACGATGACATGGTCCAGTACCCGGATATCGAGGCACTTCAGGGCGGATGTCAGGGCCTCGGTGAGCAGGCGGTCTGCCGGGCTGGGATCGGGTATGCCGGATGGGTGGTTGTGCGCCAGGATGACTGCTGCGGCATTGTGCTCGATCGCCCGACGGACCACTTCACGCGGGTACACCGCCGTCTGATTCAGGGTGCCCTGGAAGACGTCTTCAGCCACCAGCAAGCGGTTGTGGGAATCGAGAAACAGGACGCAGAACACCTCATTGCGGCGGTGCTGCAGGTTCAGTGTCAGGTAGTGGCCCACGGCCTGCGGGCTGGTCAGGGCGTCGCGCTGGCGCAGGTCTTCGGCCAGGCCGCGCCGAACCAGTTCGTGGGCCGCGAGCAGCCGTGCCCAGCCCTCCTGGCCAACAGCGTCGGTTGGCATCACCCCGGCGCGGGCCGCACCGAAGAGCCCGCCCAGGCCATCGAAGCGGGTGAGCAGACAGGCCATGCCGACGCGAAGATCGCGGCTTGATTGCCCATCAGACAAGAGCACGCTGAGCAGGTCTGCGTCGTCCAGGGTGTGAACACCGGTGGCGAGCAGGCGGTCTCTGGGCTGCATCGTCCAGGGGCGTTGCGGACGAGGTGGGGGCTGGACTGCATCGGCAGCGGCGACGGGCGGCGGCATCTGAGGAACTCCTGTGCTTACAATCAAGGATTGTCTGGACTGCCGCATGAATGCCAACTCAACACCCGACGCCGAACGACCGACCGTCAAGCCCGATTCGCACCTCACGCTGCACTACCGGATCAGTCTGGCAAGCAGTGGCGCGGATGTCATTAGTACTTTCGGTGATCGGCCGGCGACCTTGACCTTGGGCTTAGGCCAGTTGGCCGAGCCGCTCGAGCAGCAACTGCTCGGGCTGAGCGAGGGCGCTCAGGCCCGCTTCGAACTGGCGTCAGGCCAGGCGTTCGGGCAGCGCAACCCCGATCTGCTGCAACGCGTCTCCCGGTCGATGCTGCAGGCTCATGGTGAGCTGGGTGCCAGCTATCAGCCCGGGGATCTGCTCGATTTCGCGGCGCCCGACGGATCGCGCTACGCCGGTGTGCTCAAGGAAATCGATGCCAGCGGTGCTCTGCTCGATTTCAATCACCCCCTGGCGGGCCAGGCCATCCACTTCGAAGTCCATATTCTGGGAGTGCTCTGAATGTCAGATCTGAACCCAAGCTCCTCGTTCCCGGAGGCGGTGCTGGCACAACCTCGCGGTTTTTGCGCCGGGGTCGATCGAGCCATCGAAATCGTCGAGCGTGCACTCGAGCGCCATGGCGCGCC
>CAIXXI010000396.1 GCA_903923345.1 uncultured Burkholderiales bacterium
ATCCGAGGGATAGACCATGGTTGCGCCATGAGTCATGCAGCCGAGATTGCCCATCACCATGCCAAAGCAGTGATACAGCGGCACCGGGATACAGAGCCGGTCTGCCTCAGAAAATTGCAGTGCTCGGGCAACGAACAGGCCGTTGTTCAGGATGCTCTGATGGGTCAGCGTGGCACCCTTTGGAAAGCCGGTGGTGCCTGAGGTGAACTGGATGTTGATCGGGTCGTCGAATTGCAGGGTGGCTGCGAGTTCGAGCAGCCGAGCCCGCTGCGCCTCACCAGCCTGGGCCGGGATGTCGTCGAAGTTGAACAGGCCCGGTGTCGGCTCGCTGCCCAACCGGATCACGGTGCGAAGATGGGGCAGGGCTTTTGCTTGCAGCGCGCCGGGCGCGCAGGTGGCCAGTTCGGGGGCGAGGTCGTTGATGATCGCGAGGTAGTCGCTGGTCTTGAGTGCCGGGGCCAGCACCAGCGCCTTGCACCCCACCTTGTTGAGTGCGTATTCGAGCTCGGCGCGCCGGTAGGCCGGGTTGATGTTGACCAGAATCAAGCCAGCCTTGGCGGTTGCAAACTGAGTGAGCACCCATTCAGAGCAGTTGGGTGCCCAGATGCCGATCCGGTCACCGGGCTCCAGCCCGCAGGCGAGCAGGCCGGCGGCCAGCGCATCGACACGCCGCGCCAGCTCAGACCAGGTCCAGCGAACCTGCTGGTGCGTCACCACCAGGGCTTCCCGATCGGGATGGCGAGCCACGGTGCGGTCAAAGGCAGAGCCGATGGTCTCGCCCATCAGGCGGGTGTCACTCAGTCCGTTGTCGTAGGAGGGCAGGGCAGTCGATGTGGATGCGGTCATTTCACGCAGAGACGGTTTGGAGAAGAAGGTTGAAATCGGATCAGGGGTTAGCCGCAATGACGCCGCGTTGCAGTCCCTGAATCGTGTGTCGTAATGATCGGCTGAGCTCTTCCAGATTGGCGATCCGGCTGATCCGAGGCCGGCACGCGTTCAAAGTCGCGTGGTCGATCACTTCATGAAAGAGGCCGGCTGCATCGACCAAGCCGATCAGCAGGGCATCGTGAGCCGTCGGAATTTCGTCGTTGCGAAGCAGCTCGATGATTCGGTTTCTGACCTCCTGTTCGGCTCGACCATCGGCTTGAGGATAGGCGCGCTGACGCAGCACCCACATCAGGCGCTGATCGACTTCCTTGAGGATGCCGCGCTCGACCAGTTGTGCGATCAAGCGGGCCCGATGCTGATCGCCGCGCAGTGACAGGCGCTGAACCCAGTGGCTGCTGGGTGCGGCTTCGGTCGAGCGGGCGATCTCGTCGAGCACCTCGTCGGCCAGTGTGATGCCGATCGGCTCAGGCGAGATGACAAACACGTGCGTTGCATCGGTGTCGATGCGATGCGCCAGTGCCAGCTGCATGAGCAGGGCGGCTGCCACGGCCCGATCGAGCGCTGCGACGGCCGTGCCGCCGCGTACCAGCCGGCCGGTCTCATCATCCAGCGCAAGCAGGATGAGTTCTTCTGCGAGGTCGAGACTCGGCACGGGTTTCATCGGAACGACGGTCCTGACTCAGCTCACGAGCTTGCGTTCACGTGCAAACGCAAGCGTCGTGTTCAGGGCGCGTTCCAGCTTGTCGAAGAGTTCGCCGATCTGCGCTTCGGTGATGATCAGCGGCGGGCAGACCGCCATGGTGTCTCGCAGTGCGCGGGTGATCAGGCCTTCTTCGAGCACGGCGGCGCCGAGTCGGGCGACCACGCCGCTGGCCGGGTCGAAGGTCTTGCGCAGGGCCTTGTCCTGCGCGATTTCCAGCGCGCCGATCAGACCGATGCCGCGGGTGTTGGAAACCAGAGGATGCGAACCCAATGCGGCCAGGCGGGCCTGGAAGACCGGCGAGACGCGCCGCACATGCCCCACGATGTCGGTTTCCTCGTAGATCTTGAGTGCCTCGACCGCGACCGCCGAGGCCACCGGATGCCCGGCATAGGTCACCCCGTGCGAGAAGGCACCATTGCGCTCGCTGCCCTTGACCAGCCCGTCGTAGATGACCTTTGACACCAGGGTGGCCGAGATCGGCATGTACGAGCTCGACAGCGCCTTGGCGACGGTCATGATGTCCGGCGTGATGCCGTA
>CAIXXI010000397.1 GCA_903923345.1 uncultured Burkholderiales bacterium
GTGGTGCGCACGCTGCAACCCGTGCTGGAAGACATCAATCGCGAGCTGGAGGAAGCTGCCGCAACCCTGGGCGCAAGCCGCTGGCAGACCTTCAGCAAAGTGATCTTTCCGATCCTGATGCCGGCGCTGCTCACTGGCTTTGCCCTGGCCTTCGCCCGCGCACTCGGTGAGTACGGTTCGGTCATCTTCATTGCCGGCAACATGCCGATGGTCAGCGAGATCACGCCCCTGCTGATCATCACCAAACTCGAGCAGTACGACTATGCGGGTGCCACTGCGATCGCGGTGGTGATGCTGGTGGCGGCATTCGTGCTGTTGCTGGTGATCAATCTGCTGCAGGCCTGGGCACGCAAACGGCAGGGGGGTCTGTGAGCAGCGCGCCCCATTCAATGGAGTCGCCCCAGCGGCCGGCCTCGGCAGCAGGCCTGTCCCCACAGGCGATTCGCGGGGCAACCACCGAGCCGCCCTGGGTGCGCCGCCTTTTGATCGGCACGGCACTGGCGTTCATGACGCTCTTTTTGTTCGTGCCTCTGGCGACGGTCTTCTACGAGGCATTCAAGAAGGGTTTCGATGTCTACATCGCTTCGATCACCGAGCCCGACGCCCTGTCGGCGATTCAACTCACCCTGATCGCAACCGCCATCAGCGTGCCCTTGAATCTGGTCTTCGGTGTGGCGGCCGCCTGGGCGATCACCAAGTTCGACTTCCACGGCAAGAACCTGCTGCTCACCCTGATCGACCTGCCCTTCAGCGTCAGCCCGGTCATTGCAGGACTGATCTATGTGCTGATCTTCGGCCTGCAGGGCTGGTGGGGCGAATGGCTGCGCGACCACGACATCCGAATCATCTTTGCCATGCCTGGCATCGTGCTGGCCACGGTGTTCGTGACCTTCCCGTTCGTGGCGCGCGAGCTGATCCCGCTGATGCAGGCCCAGGGCATCGAGCAGGAAGAGGCCGCACGGGTACTGGGTGCCAATGGCTGGCAGATCTTCTGGCGGGTCACCCTGCCGAACATCAAGTGGGCGCTGCTGTACGGCGTGATCCTGTGCAATGCCCGAGCCATGGGCGAGTTCGGCGCGGTGAGTGTGGTGTCAGGGCACATCCGCGGCCAGACCAACACCATGCCGCTGCACATCGAAATTGCCTACAACGAGTATCAGTTTGCCGCCGCATTTGCCGTGGCATCGCTGCTCGCCCTGCTGGCGCTGGTGACCCTGGCGCTCAAGTATGTCGTCGAGCAGCGGGTCAAGCATCAGAAGCGCGCGGTCGGTGATCGTGCCGAGTGAGACCAGACCATGAGCATTGAAATCCGAAACCTGAACCGTCGCTTTGGCAGCACCGTCGCCTGCGACAACCTCAATCTGGACATCCCGGCCGGGGAACTGGTGGCGCTGCTGGGGCCCTCAGGCTGCGGCAAGACCACCTTGCTGCGGATCATCGCAGGCCTTGAAGTGCCCGACTCGGGCAGCGTGCTGTTTCACGGCGAGGATGCCACCCGGACCGATGTGCGGTCACGCAATGTGGGTTTCGTGTTTCAGCACTACGCCCTGTTCGGCCACATGAGCATCTTCGAGAACGTGGCCTTCGGCCTGCGAGTGCGGCCCAAGCGCACCCGCCCCAGCGAATCGGACATCCGCGCCAAGGTGATGCAGTTGCTCAAGCTGGTCCAACTGGATTGGCTGGCTGACCGATACCCACACCAGCTCTCGGGGGGCCAGCGGCAACGCATCGCACTGGCCCGCGCGCTGGCTGTCGAACCCAAGGTCTTGCTGCTGGACGAACCCTTCGGCGCACTGGATGCGAAGGTGCGCAAGGAGCTGCGCCGCTGGCTGCGCCGTCTGCACGACGAAGTCCATGTGACCAGCGTCTTCGTGACCCATGATCAGGATGA
>CAIXXI010000398.1 GCA_903923345.1 uncultured Burkholderiales bacterium
AATCGAGTCCATGCCGGGCTCGGTGCGGCTTCGCTTCGATGTGATCGACAGCGGGATCGGGATCGAGCCCGCGAAATTGCAGAACATCTTTGAGGCGTTCGAACAGGCCGACAGCTCGATCACCCGCCGCTTTGGCGGCACAGGCCTCGGGCTGACGATCTCGCGTCGCCTGGCGGTGCTGATGGGTGGCGACTTGAGCGTGGTCAGCACGTCCGGCAAGGGCAGTGTTTTTACCTTCGAATTGAACGTGGGCGCGGTCAGCCAGCTGCCCGAGAAGGGCCAGCGGCTGGCTGCACGGCCAGCGTCGACGCCGCTTCAGGGATTGAAGGTGCTGCTCGTTGAGGACAACCCAATCAACCAGAAGCTTGCGCTGGCCCTGCTCGGACTGGATGGCCACACGGTCACGGTCGCAGAAGATGGCGAGGCAGGGTTGGCGCAATGGCGATTGAGCCCCTTTGACCTGATCCTCATGGATGTTCAGATGCCGATTCTGGACGGGTTGGAGGCGACGCGTCGAATCCGTCAGGACGAGAAGCATTCGGGCGGGCGCATCCCGATCGTCGCCATGACAGCCAATGCCATGGCCGGCGACCGCGAGCGCTGCATCGAGGCGGGCATGGACGATTACCTTGCCAAGCCCTTTCGAAGATCCGATCTGCAGGAAATCATTGAACGCGCCATCACCGCGCACCGGATGTCGATCGGAGCTTCAGACGGCGCGCCCCCTCAACCCGCGGCAGACAGCATGGCGGGCGGGCACCTGGACACCCAGCCGGTTGTTTCGTCATAGGCCTGTGCAAGCTGAAGCACCGCCAGGTCTGCGCTGGGGCGACCGATCAATTGCAGGCCCATGGGCAGTCCACGCGCATCGAAACCCGCGGGAACGCTGATCGCCGGAAGGCCTGCGAGTGTCGCCAGCGCCATGCCTTCCATCCAGCGGTGATAGCTGTCCATCGTCCGGCCTCCGAGCTCGGCGGGCCAGTGCTGTGTCACCGGAAAGGGAAAGCACTGCGCACTGGGTTGCACCAGGTAGTCGAATTGTTCGAACAGCGCCAGCGTGCGCTGGAACCAGGCGCTTCGATTGACCAGGGCGCGGTGCACGTCCATGCCGGAATGCTTTGCGCCCTGCTCGTATTCCCACTGAGACTCGGGTTTGATCAGAGCCCACTTCGCCGGGTCAGCCCGGTAGGCATCGAAGCGGGCCCGATTGGCCAGGGATCGCAGCACGCCGAAGGTATTCCAGATCGATTCGGCGTCGAACCCCAGTGGCGCGGCTTCGACGCTGCATCCAAGGCCACGCAGATCCTGAAGGGCCTTCTCGCACAGTTCCAGCACACCCGGCTCAGTGGCCAGATGGCCGCCGAGGTCGCCGAGCCAGCCGATCCGCACGCCACGCCAGTGCGACGCTTCGAGGCGCAATTGCTCGGGCTTGAGCGCCGGATCATGCGGCAGCGACAGCGGCTGACGGGCGTCCGGCCCGGACAGGGTTGCCAGCAAGGCCATCAGGTCGGGCAGGTTGCGGGCCATTGGGCCCGCGGTGCCCAGCGGCGCGACGAAGACCTCATCGGCAGGCCACTTCGGCACACGGCCCTGCGACGGACGAAACCCGAACACATTGCACCAGCCCGCCGGATTGCGCAGCGAGCCGCCCAGGTCGGAGCCATCGGCCACGGGCAGCATTCTGAGGGCCAGGCTGACTGCTGCGCCGCCGCTCGATCCGCCGCAGGTGCGGCTGGTGTCGTAGGGGTTGAGCGTGGTGCCGTAGACCGGGTTGTAGGTCTGCGATCCCATGCCCCATTCCGGGACGTTGGTCTTGCCGATGATGATCGCGCCGGCGTGTCTGATGCGCTCGACCACCAGCGAATCGGCGGTCGGGATGGTCTCGCGCAGCAGCGGAGAACCCCAGGTCGAGGCAATCCCGGCGGTCTGTTCGGTGTCCTTGACCGCGTGCGGCAGCCCATGCATCCAGCCGCGCGATTCGCCCCGCGCCAGTTCGGCATCGCAGCGGTCAGCCTCGGCCAGCAGATCGGCGTCGTCGCGCAGTGCAACGATGGCGTTGACCGTCGGATTGAGCCGGTGAATCCGGCTGAGATAGGCCTGCATGACCTCCCGGCACGACGCCTTGCGGGTCGTCACGGCATTCGACAGGGCCAGCGCATCGAGATCGCACAGGGTTTCGTCTTTCATGAATCGTCTCCTCGGTTTCGCTCAAGGATAGCAACCCTGCGCACCGATCCCGCCTTGCCGACGCCTGCGGGCCGTGGTCGCGCATGAAGGCGACGCCCACCCTGGTGTTCATCCATGGCGCCGGCCTGGGCCCCTGGACCTGGACGCAGGGCCTGGTGCCGCACTTCGAGGCAGCCGGTGTGCGCTGCTTCGCCCCCGATCTGCATGAGGTCTGGTCTGCGCCCCGGTGGAGCGAGGCCGTCTCGAGACTGCCCCTGGAGCGTTGTATCGATCGGCTCGATACCCTGCTGCGCGACTCGCCGGGGCCGCACATCCTGGTCGGACATGGTGTGGGTGCACGCATTGCCCAGGCGCTGGTTGAACGCGGCCATCGCGATGGCGTCGTGCTGATCGCACCGACCCCCCCGGCGGGCCTGATGCCGGTGGTGCGCCGCCTCGCCCTGCAATGGCCGCTTGCCTTTGCCCGCATGCGACTGGCCAGAAGACCCGCTCTGCTGCTGGGTGAGCCGGGACAGGCGAATGTCGCGCGGGTGCGCGAGCTGCTGCTGTGTCCGCAGGCCTCGGAAGCCATTGCGAGCGAGGTGGCGAGCCGTCTGCGCGACGAATCCTTTGAAGTCTGTCGGGCCTGGTTTGCGCCGAACCCGGTGCCGCCCTCGACAGGGGCCGCGGCACTGGTGATCGGCGGGCGTGAGGACCGGCTGGTGAGCGCGGACCGATTGCGCCATACCGCGGCCGCCTGGCGGGCCACGGCGCATCTGGTGCCAAGGGCCGGGCATTGCCCGATGCTGGGCGAGTCCGCGATCACCGTGGCCCGCCACATCGAGCGCTGGCTGTTCGACTGAGCGATAAACGCCTATATTTCGAGGTTTTCCCGGAAGACAGCTCGCACATCAGCGCAGCGCCCGGGCATCCTTGCAGCGAGACGATGGTCGATGTTCTGGTGATTGGTGGCGGCAACGCCGCCCTGTGTGCCGCCCTCACCGCCCGGGAGGCGGGTGCGAGCGTCATGATGCTCGAGGCCGCGCCAAGAGCCTGGCGTGGCGGCAATTCGATGCACGTCCGTAACCTGCGATGCATGCATGATGCGCCGCAGGACGTGCTGGTCGATGCCTATCCGGAAGAAGAGTTCTGGCAGGACCTGCTCAAGGTGACGGGCGGCCTGACCGATGAATCGCTGGCGCGGCGCGTGATCCGGGACTCCTCCACCTGCCGGCCCTGGATGCAGCGACACGGCGTTCGGTTTCAGCCGGCGCTGTCCGGCGCCCTGCATGTCTCGCGAACCAATGCCTTTTTCATGGGCGGGGGCAAGGCACTGGTCAATGCCTATTACCGCAGCGCGGAGCGCCTGGGCATCGGCATCCGGTATGAGTCCCCGGTCGATGCGATCGAACTCAAGGACGGCCGATTCATCGCCGCCCGCATCGGCAGCGAGCGGATCGAAGCCCGAGCCTGCGTGCTGGCGGCAGGCGGGTTTGAATCCAATCGGGACTGGATGCGCCAGGCCTGGGGGCAAAACGAGCTGGGCGAATGGCCGGCCGACAATTTTCTGATCCGCGGCACGCGCTACAACATGGGTGTCGTGCTGAAGTTCATGCTGGAGGCGGGGGCCGATTCGCTGGGTGATCCGTCGCAGTCGCACTGCGTGGCGATCGATGCCCGGGCGCCGCTGTATGACGGCGGCATCTGCACTCGCATTGACTGCGTCTCGCTGGGCGTGGTGGTCAACCGAAACGCCGAGCGCTTCTACGATGAGGGCGAAGACTTCTGGCCCAAGCGCTATGCGATCTGGGGCCGTCTGGTGGCCCAGCAGCCGGGCCAGATCGCCTGGTCGATCATCGACTCCAAAGCCATCGGCCGCTTCATGCCGCCGGTCTTTCCGGGCACCCGGGCCGACTCGCTGCCCGAGCTGGCCCGTGCGATCGGGGTCGACGAGACCACCTTCATGCAGACACTGAACGCGTACAACAGCGCCTGTCGAGTCGGCACCTTCGACCACACCGCGCTCGATGACTGCCGCACGGAAGGCCTGGCGCCGGCCAAGACCCACTGGGCGCTGCCGATTGACCGGGCGCCGTTTTATGCCTATCCGGTGCGCCCGGGTGTGACCTTCACGTATTTGAGCCTGAAAACCGATGAGACGGCCGCCGTGCGCTTCTCCGATGTGCCCAGCGACAACCTGTTCGTGGCCGGTGAAATGATGTCGGGCAATGTGCTGGGCAAGGGCTATACCGCCGGCGTCGGCATGTCGATCGGCACCTCTTTTGGCCGGATTGCCGGTGCTCAGGCCGCTGAAGCGGTGCTGGGTGCTCGCGCGAGGAGGGCGGCATGAGCACGCCGATGACCTCCCTGCAGGCGCTGGCCCGCGAGGCGCAGCACCTGGCGGGTGCCGCGCCCGGAACCGTCCAGCTGAACACGCCCGCCGCGCACGAAGCCGAGGTCGCGCGCGTCCTCAACATCTGCAACGCCTGCCGGTATTGCGAAGGCTTTTGCGCGGTGTTTCCGGCCATGACACGCCGACTCGAGTTTCCCGCAGCCGATGTCCATTACCTGGCCAATCTGTGCCACAACTGCGGGGCCTGTCTGCACGCGTGCCAGTACGCCCCGCCCCATGACTTTGCCGTCGCCGTGCCGCAGGCCATGGCCCGGGTACGCGGTGACACCTATGCGCAGTACGCGTTTCCGCGTGCGCTCGGCGGCTTGTATCGGCGCAATGGCCTGACGGTGGCACTGGCCAGCGCGGCCGGTCTGACGCTGTTTTTGCTGCTGGCGCTGGCTCGCACCGGATCGCTCTGGCATGAGCCGATGGCGGGCGATTTTTATCGGGTGTTTCCGCACAACCTGCTGGTGCTGTTGTTCGGCTCGGTGTTCGGGTTCGCAATGCTGTCGCTCGCGATCGGGGTCACCCGATTCTGGCGGGACATCCGTTCCACCGACGGGCCGCTGCCGGCACCGCCAGGTCTTGTTGCACCGGCGCTGGCCGAGGCGACCCATGATGTGCTGCGACTGAAGTACCTCGACGGCGGGCATGGCGAGGGTTGCAACAATGAAGACGATGCCTTCACGCACTGGCGCCGGCGGTTTCACCACGCCACGTTCTACGGCTTCATGCTGTGCTTTGCCTCGACCAGCGTGGCCACGCTGTACCACTATGGTCTGGGTCTGCAGGCGCCCTATGCCTTGACCAGCCTGCCGGTCCTGCTGGGCACGCTCGGTGGCCTGGGCCTGCTGGTCGGGCCGGCCGGCCTGTTGTGGCTGAACTTCAAGCGCCATCCGCTGCAGGGTGCAGCCGAGCAAGCCCCGATGGATCGCGGCTTCATCGCGCTGCTGTGGCTGACCGCCTCCTCCGGACTCCTGCTGCTGGCTGGGCGTGACACCGGCGCGATGGCCCTCCTGCTGGCGATCCATCTGGGTATCGTGATGGCGCTGTTTTTCACGCTGCCGTTCGGCAAGTTTGCCCATGGGGTCTACCGAAGCGCGGCCCTGCTCAGGTGGGCCGTGGAGCGGCGTCAGCCCAATCGCCTGGGGCTGGGTTCGGATTAATCGACACACACGAGGAGACGACGATGGAGCACACCGGACGGCTGAAGATTGCATCGATGCGCGAGCGCTGCTCGCCGCAGGAGTGGCAGGCCCGCGTGGATCTGGCCGCCTGCTATCGCCTGGTCGATCTGTATGGCTATTCAGACATGATGGCCAATCACATCTCGATGCGCGTGCCAGGCGAAGGCGAGGTGTTTCTGATCAACCCCTACGGCATGATGTACGACGAGATCACCGCTTCGAGTCTGATCAAGGTCGATGTCGACGGCACGGTGCTGT
>CAIXXI010000399.1 GCA_903923345.1 uncultured Burkholderiales bacterium
CCGGCGAAGACCGATTCATGATCAACATGCCGCTGTTTCACATCGGCGGGATGGGCGTGCTGTTCGTGATGTTCGTGCGCGGCGGATCGGTTTCGGTGCTCGATCGATTCGACACCGGCAGTTTCCTCGACACGGTGCGGCGCACCGGCACCAGCGCAGTCTTCCTGCTCGGTGTGATGGCGAGCTTTCTGGAAAAGCTCCCGGCCAGCCCGAGCGATGCCGACTCGCCACTGCGCCTGGCCTTCATGGTGCCGCTGGCCGGCGACATCGAGGCCTTCTCGCGGCGCTTTGGTTGCGACATCTACACCATCTTCAACATGACCGAAATTTCCACGCCGATCATCTCGCAGGCCAATCCGCTGGCGCGGGGCACCTGCGGAAAGCAGCGCGAGGGCGTCGAGGTGAGGCTGGTCGATGGCAATGACTGCGAGGTGCCGCTGGGCACGGTGGGCGAGATGATCGTGCGCACCGATCGGCCCTGGGGCATGAACAGCGGCTACTACAAGAATCCGCAGGCCACTGCCTCGTCATGGCGCAATGGCTGGTTCCACACCGGTGATGCGTTTCGCAAGGACGCAGAGGGCTTTTTCTATTTCGTGGACCGCATGAAAGATGCGATTCGCCGTCGAGGCGAGAACATTTCCTCGTTCGAGGTCGAGGCCGACGTGCAGGCCCATCCCGATGTTCGCGAGGTTGCGGCCATTGGTGTGCCCAACGAAATGAGCGAAGAAGATGTGCTGGTGGTGGTGGCGCCTGTCGAAGGGCGCCAGATCGATCCGGCACAACTGCTCGAATTCCTGCGCCCGCGCATGGCGCATTTCATGATCCCGCGCTATGTGCGCGTGCTGCCCGAACTGCCCAAGACGCCGACTGCCAAGGTGATGAAGCACGAGCTGCGTCAGCAGGGCGTGACCGCCGACACCTGGGACCGTGAGCACGCCGGTATCCAGATCAAATCCGACCGATTTTCCAGGACCCAAGACGCATGACCGATATTCAACGCGACGATGCCCTGAAGCAGGCATCCGTCCCCACCCTGTTGATGTGCCTGGCGCAGATCACCCGTGATCCACGCTGGCTTCAGGAACCCTTCCTGCCCAAACGCGATATCTCGATCTTCGCCGAGCCCACCGGTGGCCTGTCGCCGCAGGCTCAGCAGACCGTGCGCGACAGCCTGGCGCTTGTGCTCGATGAACTCGCAAGCGGACAGCGCAGCCTGCCGCCCCTGCCGACCGAAGCCGAGCTGGTCGAGCTGATGAGTGTCTGCCTGGGCGAGCGGGTGCCGCCCGAGTACGCACCGATGGCGATGGAGGAAATGGGCTTTCGCGACCGCACGCTTGCCTGGCGCAAGCCGCCGCCAGCCGCGCGGCTGGCGACTTTCCGGGTGATGGTGATCGGGGCTGGCTTCACCGGCTTGTGTGCGGCCTACCGGCTCAAGCAGATGGGCTTTGCCTTCGAGGTCGTCGAGAAAAATCCCGAGCTCGGCGGCACCTGGTTCGAGAACCACTACCCGGAAGCCGGGGTCGACACACCCAATCATTTCTACTCGTATTCCTTCGCGCCCAACACCGGCTGGAGCAGCAACTATTCCAAGCGCGATGAGATGCTCGACTACCAGCGCAAGGTCGCAGCCGACCTCGACCTGCGCCGGCACATCGACTTCGGTGTCGAAGTCCTCAAGATGGACTGGCATGAAGACCGGCGCCGCTGGGAGGTCACCACCCGCGAGCCGGATGGCAGCACGCGCAGCCGCTGGGCCGATGCCGTCATCACGGCGATGGGGTTTCTGAATCGACCCAAGCTGGGCTCGATTCGGGGCATCGACACCTTCACCGGACAGAGCTGGCATTCGGCACGCTGGCGCGATGATGTGCCGCTCGAGGGCAAGCGCATCGGGGTGATCGGCACCGGGGCCAGCGCCATGCAGTTCCTGCGCTCGGTCGCAGCCCAGGCGGCCCAGGTGACGGTCTTTCAGCGATCGCCGCAGTGGGCGCGCCCACCGCAGGACTACCACGGCACGGTCAGCACCGAGTCGAAATGGCTGCTGCAGAACATCCCCTACTACTACGCCTGGTATCGATTCGGCCTGATGTGGCGCTTCGGTGATGGCCTGCTGCCGACCGTGCGTCGCGACCCGAACTGGCCAACGCCGCAACGTTCGATGAACCATCGCAATGATCGCCAGCGCCAGCAGCTCACCGATCATCTGCTCAAGGAACTCGATGGCCGGCCGGACCTGATCGAGAAGTGCTTGCCCGACTATCCGCCCTACGGCAAGCGCATCCTGATCGACAACGGCTGGTATCAGGCCTTGAAGCGGCCCAATGTCGAGCTGGTGACCGAGGCGGTCGATCATGTCGAGGGCGGCGAGATCGTCGATGCCAACGGGCGTCGCCATGCAGTCGATGTGATCCTGCTGGCCACCGGCTTCGAGCCTGGCAAGCTGCTGTGGCCCATCGAAATTCGGGGGCGGGACGGCCTGCTGTTAAGCGATGTCTGGGCCAACGACCAGCCGCGCGCGCACCTGGGCATCACCATGCCCGGATTCCCGAATCTGTTCGTGACCACCGGCCCGAATACCGGCTTGGCCCACGGCGGCAGCGCGATCTTTGTTTCCGAGGTTCAGGTGCGCTACATCACCGCCATGCTGCGGGAAATGTTCGAGCGCAGCCTCTCCGATGTCGAGGTCCTTGCGCCGGTTCACGATGCCTACAATGAACGGGTCGACGCTGAGCACGCCGAACTGGTCTGGACGCATCCCGGCATGCGCAACTGGTATCGCAATGCACAGGGGCGGGTCTTTGCGGTGATGCCCTGGCGTCTGGTCGACTACTGGCAGATGACCCACGAACCCGATCTGTCCGAGTTCAGGACTCAATCGACGGTCTGATTGACGCAGCGCGGCGCACCCACGCCGCGTGATTCAGGCCTTCGGTTCGATCAGGATGCCGCGCTGACGCAGGTCTGCGATCTCGTCGGCCGAAAAGCCCAGGTCGGACAGTGCTTCGCTGCCGTGAGCCCCCAGAGTCGGCCAGTCGGCCCGCGGATCGCCGGGCAGTGGTTCACTCGCACCCGGAATCCTCGGCAGCGGAAAGGATCCGACCGGTGACCAGTGCACCGTGGGTGCCGCGCGCACCGCCTGCACATGTGGGTCTTGTGACCACTGCGCCAGCGTGTTGACCGGATTGGCCAGCCCGCCCGCCTCGTTGATGCGCGCCACCCATGTCGCGGTATCGCGGGTCAGGAAGGTCTGCGCCACTGACTCGACCAGGCCGCTCAGATGCGTGGCGCGGGTCTGGAAGCTGGCATAGCGCGGATCGGCGCGCAGGTCGGGGCGTTCGAGTGCCGAGCACAGTGCGGTGAACTGGTCTTCGTTGCTCAGTGCAATTCCGATCCAGGCATCGCGTGTGCGGTAGACGCCCGCCGGCGCATTGAAGGCCTGCGGTTCGCCGTCTGCCAGGCCGGCCTCGATCACGCGCTGGCTCATCAGCGCTGCGGCTGCCTGCATCAGCGAAATGTCGAGTTTTTGTCCGGGCCCGCCTCGAAATCGGGCAAACAGTGCAGCCGACAGCGCCTGAAACGCGTACAGGCCGGTGGTCATGTCGACCACCAGAAAGCCCACGCGGCTGGGGCTGCCCTGAGCATCCCGGTTCACCGCCATCATCCCGGAGAAGGCCTGGATGACGGTGTCGGTGGCCGGCCGCTCCGAGTAGGGGCCGTCTTGACCGTAGCCGCTGATCGAGGCGTAAATCAGGCCCGGGCTTGTGGCGGCAAGGGCGGTGTAGTCCAGGCCGAGCCGCGCGGCCACGCCGGGCCGAAAGCCTTCGAGCACGATATCGCACTGGCTGGCAGCGCGCTGCACCACCTGCGTGGCCCCAGGCTGCTTGAGGTCGATCATCAGGCTGCGCTTGCCGCGATTGCAACTGAGCGACAAGGGGGACTGATCGCCATAGCGTGAACCGATCCCCCGACTCCAGTCGCCTTGCGGCGGTTCAAGCTTGATCACGGTGGCGCCGTGCTGGGCAAAAAGCATCGCGCAGTACGGGCCGGCCAGCCCCTGGCTGGCATCAAAAATCCGGATGCCTTCATAAGCCAGATTCGGTGTGCTGTTCGGGGTGTTCTGATCCATGAAGGTCTCCTTGGGCAATCAGCAGACAAGCTGGCACATTGTGACCGACCCGTCGAATCAACACCCAGGAGAGCTGATGAGCAACCGCCCCGCACCCACCACCGCGATCTGTACCGCAGACGCGACCAGCATCACGATTCGGGGCGAAAGCCTGGTCGACGACCTGATCGGCAAGCTGTCCTTCACCGAGATGATTTTGTTCCAGATGCTCGGCACCAAGCCCACGCCGACTCAGACCGTGCTGCTCGATGCGGTGCTGGTCACGCTGATGGAGCATGGCTTTACGCCCAGCGCGATCGTCACCCGCCTGATCTACGACTCGGCCCCGGAGGCCTTGCAGTCGGCCGTGGCCGCCGGGCTGCTGGGTGTGGGCAGCACCTTCATCGGCACGATGGAGGGCTGCTCGGTATTGATCGACGAAATGCTGGCTGCACCCGAAGGGGTGGCTGCGCGCGCAGCGGTGATCGCCGATCGATTCCGGGCCGAGCGCAAGCCGCTGCATGGATTCGGGCATCCGTATCACAAGCCTGATGATCCGCGACCGGCGCGGCTCTTCGAGCTGGCAGCGCAACAGGGTGTGGCGGGCCGACACATCGCCGCGCTGCGCACCCTGTCAGCTGAAGTCGACCGCGCCTACGGCCGACACATCACGATCAATGCGACCGGCGCGATTGCCGCGGTGCTGGGCGAGATCGGGATCCCGCAGGTGGTGATGCGCGGGATCGCGGTCATCAGCCGGTCGGCCGGTCTTGTGGGGCACATCCTGGAAGAGCGCGAACGGCCCACGGCGCGCTTCATCTGGGATCAGGTCGAGCACGGCATCGAATACACCGGCCCGACTCAGCGCGGCACGTCGCCCTGAAGCGTGATCCGGTGCATGACCCGGCGAAAGCCGTGATAGTCATTGACCGGGTTGTGCTGGGCGCAGCGGTTGTCCCACAGTGCGATCGAATTCACCTGCCACACGAAGCGGCAGGTGAATTCGGGTTTGACCAGGTGTTCATAGAGCATGCGCAGCAGCGGCTCGGATTCGGCCGCGGTCCAGCCTTCGAAGCGGTCGGTGTGCGCGATGTTCACGAACAGCGATTTGCGGCCGGTTTCGGGATGGGTGCGCACCACCGGGTGCACTGCTTCGTAGGCTTTTTTCGCTTCGTCCTTGCCATCGCTGCGGATGCGGTCTTCGCGGGTCTTGGACACATCGGCCTTGCTTGAGGTGCTCACGCCCTTGAGCGTGTCGAGCACCTCACGCAGGCCCGGCGACAGCGTCTCGTAGGCCCTGTACATGTTGGCAAACAGCGTGTCGCCGCCATAGGGCGGGATCTCGCGGGCCAGCAGCATCGAGGCCATCGGCGGGCGCTCGAGGTAGGTGGTGTCTGAATGCCA
>CAIXXI010000400.1 GCA_903923345.1 uncultured Burkholderiales bacterium
CGGTGAGCCAGGAATACGCTGGGAGCGGCAACCGCGAGAACGGTAATTGTAGTCAGCCATCGAGCCCCTAACAAAGCCTCTGCGCTGACTTGCGACGAAGGGGCTCGCAACTTCATCAGCTTGACAAGCAACAGCGTTGCAAAGGCAATGAATACACTGTTTATGGTGTAAAGATACAAAGCGCCACCGAACCAGTCCCAGCGCAGATGAGCTAAAGCGAATCCTGCGGTGCACATCGGCGGCATTAAGGCGGTAGCGATGGCCACACCGGGCACGACGTTCGGCACATCCCGACGCGTCATCGCGATCGCGCCCGCAGACCCTCCGAAGAATGCGATCAAGACATCCCACAGTGATGGCGCCGTTCGCGCCAGCAACTCGCTCCCAGGCTCGTCCAACGGGCTCAACGTAAAGTAAAGCGTCGACGTAAGCAGACTGATGACCGTGAAAATCAGCAAATTGCGTAAGGCCAGCCGAACCAACGGGAAATCCAGAATGCCCAAGCCGTAGCCAATGCCGACGATGGGGCTCATCAGAGGCGAGATCAGCATCGCCCCGATGATCACAGCGGTGGAGTTCACATTCAAACCCACTGATGCCACCAGGATGGCGAACATCAGCACCCACAGGTTGACCCCGCCCACGCGCACACCATTGCGAACATTCGCGTCGATCTTGTCCGGATCTTCAATGCCCTGGCGCAGATGCAAAATGTTCGCTGCGTGCTCGTACATCGCACCCCATCGAGAGGTCACGGCCGTGTCGGTACTCTTAGAGGCTTCTTGACTCATGGCTTCCTGAATTAGCTCGAAAGGACAGACGACCGTCCCGGCTGACATCCGCGCCCTCGTGCAGACTAAGCCTGGCATGCGCCTAGTCTGATCTGCGATGCCTGACGGAACGATCATCGTCAGAGCAAAGACAAAGTCCATACTCGACATGGCCGGCATGCTCAAAGTTCCGAAGGGTACCGGTCGCGGTATAGGAAAGCGGACGTTTGCAGATTCCGCTGAACGACCCTGACGCGACAGTCAGAGTGCCAGAAAGCAGCCGTTCAGTGCTCCGGTTCAGCGGCGGCTTACAACTTCAAGTGCTTCACGGTTCAGGCCGGCAGGTCCTATCGCGCAAACCAGCCAATGAGATTGAAAAGCACGGTCAGCACCAGCGAGCCAATCAGCATGGCCTTCCATGGAAAGAAGACCTTCACCGACGGACCGGGCCGGGTGGCGTCGTCTTCCCAGTCATGCTGCTTATGGATTTCCTCGATCATGCGCTCCTGAGCGCGGCGCGCCGTCTTCGGAAACAGCATCGGCAACAGGTTAAGCAGCACTGTCAGCACAACAGAGCCGACAATCGAAACAATTAGCCAGTTTTGCATCTATTCCCCCTCGTGACCTGCGTTGGCAGGGTTGATTGTCGAGAAAGCACGACCACCAGACCAAACTCCAGCACAACGCTGTGAAGTATCCATGAAGCTCGATCACGAGACCGGTCTGACGTGACTTGCTCCATCCTTCTCGAGCTGCAACATCAGCCCTCCCCTGCCCCGGCGAACGGTGCGCCGTCAATTCCCCTCGCGTGGTTCGCGGTGGGCCGCGAACATCGCCAGGTCAATCTCACTGGGCTGCGCCCAGTTCTTTCCGTATATCGCCCCGGCGTAAGTGTCCAACACAAGCTGGGTAATCAGCGGCGACTCCCAGGATTGCTCCTTGAATCGCTTGCGGATAGCAGGTGATAGCAGTGTCGCAGGCGTGCTTTGC
>CAIXXI010000401.1 GCA_903923345.1 uncultured Burkholderiales bacterium
GCATTCAGGTGATACAGATTGCCGAAAAACTCATCGAAGCCGTTGTTCGAGGGCAGCATCTCGTCGCGATCGCCGAGGTGGTTCTTGCCGAACTGGCCGGTGGTGTAGCCCTGCGCGCGCAGCAGCGTGGCGATCGTCGGGTCAGCCTGTTTGAAGCCCTCGGGTGCGCCGGGCAGACCGACTTTGGTCAGGCCGGTGCGGATCGGTGATTGCCCGGTCACGAACGCGGCGCGCCCGGCGGTGCAGCTTTGCTGGCCATACCAGTCAGTAAAGAGCGCGCCTTCCTTGCCGATGCGATCGATGTTGGGTGTCTTGTAGCCCATCATGCCGTTGTTGTAGGCGCTGATGTTGAACTGGCCGATGTCGTCGCCCCAGATCACCAGGATGTTGGGCTTGCGAGCGCCACCAGCCTGGGCGGATGCATTCGGGCTGAACAATCCGAGTGCTGTGGTGAGCGCCAGCACGAACAGCGTGCTGGCCAGACGGATGAATCGGGTGGTCATGGGGTGTCTTCCTCAGGTCATTAGAACCGCGCGATTATCGGCGGGCCGTGTGACGCAAAGTGTTCGGTAAAGGCGCCATTGGGCAAGTTGATTGCCCCTCAGGGCAAGCCAGCCTATCGCCTCAAGCACGATCGCCCGGCTCGATCATGGCGCACAATCCCGTGCTGATTGCCTGACCATCCCGCATCGCCACAGACAATTCCTGTCGGATCCGGCCTCGTGTCCAAGAAACGCCCACCCTCCAGAGCCCGCACCGATCCGAGCGGGTCGGCCCGTGCCCGGCAGTCTGAGTCGCCCGCCGCGTCAGAGCGCATCGCTCGTCCGCATGCAGGTGCTTCATGGTCACGATGGGCTGCGCTGGCCGGCCTTGCACTGAGCGCGCTGGCGGTGCTGGCCTGGGTGTCGCTCAGGGGGCCGGGCCCGTCATCGGACAACACGCGGTCGTCCGAACCGCCCCTCGGTGCCTTGACGGCCAAGGCTGCGCCGCCGGACTGGGTCGATAACGCGCAATGCCTGAGCTGCCACGCCTCACAGGCGTCGCAATGGCAGGTCTCCCATCATGCTCGAGCGATGGCAAAGCCCAGCGCTGACGCCATTCGCGCCGATTTCGGAAATACCGCCTTCAAGCATCAGGGGCTGAATTCGAAATTTTTCAGGAAGAATGACCGATACCTCGTCCGAACCGACGGCGCTGACGGCAAGACCGCCGATTTCGAAGTGGCCTATGCCTTCGGATACGCACCGTTGCAGCAGTACCTGATCGAATTGCCGGGCGGGCGCCTGCAACCGCTGCAGATCGCCTGGGATGTGCCGCGCTCCAGGTGGTTCCATCTGCTGCCCAACGAGAAAGCACCGGCAGGGGATGTCCTGCACTGGACCGGTCGCTACCAGACCGCCAACACCATGTGCATCTCCTGCCACACCACCGGGTTTGAGAAGCGCTACGACGCAGCCGCCGATCGCTTCGACTCCACCTGGAAAGAGCCGAATGTGTCCTGCCAGTCGTGTCATGGCCCCGGGCAGCGCCATGTCGAATGGGCTTCGCGAAAGGCCGATGCGCGTGCAGAGGGTCGCGATGGCGAGGCGCAGTCAAAGGGCTTGACGGTCGACCTGCGTGGGCACACCGGCAAGGCCGAGGTCGAACTCTGTTCGACCTGTCATTCGCGAAGAAGCGAGCTGAGCGACAAGCCCCTCCCGGGTGAACCCCGCCTGGACCACTATCGGCCGGCATTGCTGTCTGCCGGGTTGTATCACGCCGATGGTCAGCAGCTCGATGAGGTCTTCGTCGATGGCTCGTACCGTCAGAGCAAGATGTACCAGAAAGGCGTGGGCTGTACCGAATGCCACAGTGCCCACACCGGCAAGCTCAAGGCAGACGGCAACGCGGTCTGCACGCAATGCCACCAGCCTGCCGGCAACCCGCGCTTTCCCGGCGCAGCCGGCGGCTTCGACGCGGCGTCGCATCACTTTCATCAGCCGGGTTCTGCGGGGGCGCAATGCACCGCCTGCCACATGCCGAGCAAGAACTACATGCAGATCCAGGCGCGTCCTGATCATTCCCTGCGCATTCCCAGGCCTGATCTGAGCGTCTCCATCGGCACGCCTAATGCCTGTACCCAGTGCCACTCGGATCGGTCAGCGCAGTGGGCGGCGGATCGGGTGGCGGCTTGGTATGGGCCGGGCCGACGCCAGGAGCCGCACTTCGGCTCGGCTTTTTCCGCCGCGCGTGCAGGCAGGCCCGGATCGCTGCCGGCGGTGGCCGCCATCGCAGCCGACCGTGAACAGCCCGGCATTGTGCGGGCCAGCGCACTCGAGCTGTTAAGGAACGATGCCCGGATCGGGGCCGAGGTCCGGATCGAAGCCACCCGAGACCCGGACCCGGAAATCAGGGCCGCGGCGGCAGACAGCCTCGAAGCCTTGCCCGCAGTTCAGCGGCTCAATGGCCTGCAGCCGCTGCTGGCGGATCCCCTGCGCGCGGTCCGGATCGCGGCCGCTCGCAGCCTGTCCTCATTGCCGGCAGCCCAGATTCCTGCATCGATGCGCCCGGCCTTCGACAGCGCGCTGGCCGAATTCATCACGGCACAGTCGGTCTCGCTCGACATGCCCGGGTCACGGCTGAATCTGGGCGTGGTCTATCGCAATACCGGGCGCACCGAGGCAGCCGAACGGGAATTCCTCGCGGCCCTGAAGATCGACCCGGACTTCACGCCCGCGCGGGCCAATCTCGCGCAGCTCTACAACGCGCAGGGACGCAATGGCGATGCGCAGCGCATCCTCGAAGACGGGCTGGCCAGACTGCCTGATCTGGGCGAGCTGCACTATTCGCTGGGGCTGTTGCTGGCCGAGGAGCAGCGCTTGCCGCAAGCGGTCGTGGCCTTGCAGCGCGCCGCCCGTCTGATGCCGGACCGTGCGAAGGTGCACTACAACCTCGGGCTGGCCCGCCAGCAGACGGGTGACCGTAAAGCGGCCAAAGCATCACTCGAGACCGCCTGGAAGCTCGACCCGACCGACCCGGCCACCGCCTATGCCCTGGCGGTGCTCAATGCGCAGGCCGGACAGCGGCAGGAGGCGATCCGGTGGGGCGAGACGATGCGTGCACTCAATCCCGCCGACCCGCAGGTCAGCCAGTTCGTCGAACGGCTGCGCAGCGGCCGCTGACCGCAGCTGCAGGCCTCAGACCACCTGGCCGAGCTTGAA
>CAIXXI010000402.1 GCA_903923345.1 uncultured Burkholderiales bacterium
AACATCATGGGATGGGCTTTCAGCTACACCCTCGAGCAGGTGCTCAAGCAGTGCGGCGACGACCTGACCCGCGAAAACATCATGCGTCAGGCCGCCAGCTTGAAGGATTTCCGCAACCCGGCGCTGTTGCCCGGCAGCCTGATCTCGACCAGCCCCACCGACTACAGCGTCATCACCTACATGAAGATCCAGCGCTTTGACGGCAAGGTCTGGCAGATGGAGTGACGGTGATGCACACCGAGCATATTGCCGTGGAGATCAGCGCCGGTGTGATGACACTGACGCTGAATCGTCCAGAGGCCTTGAATGCCTATACCGCCCGGATGGGACGCGAACTCACGCAGGCCTTTCGGCATGCCGATGAAAATGACGCGGTGCGAGCGATCATCGTTACCGGCGCAGGCCGAGGCTTTTGTGCGGGTGCCGACATGTCGTCCGGTGCAGACAGCTTCGGTGACGATCAGGCGGACAACATGTTTGCCGACCGTCCGCCTGGAGAGCGGCGACCCGACAGCTTCATTGCTGCGATGTTCGAGTGCCGCAAGCCCTCGATTGCTGCGATCAATGGGGCCTCGGTCGGCGTGGGGCTCACCATGACCCTGCCGATGGATGTTCGGGTGGCCTCAACGCATGCGAAGTTCGGCGCGGTCTTCACCCGTAGAGGCCTGGTGCCCGAGGCGGCCAGCGCGTGGTTCCTGCCTCGCATCGTCGGGCTGCCTCAGGCGCTGCGCTGGTGCTACTCGGGTCGGGTCTTCGATGCCCAGGAGGCGCTGCGTGGCGGGCTGGTCGAGGCCGTGGTCGAGCCGGATCAGCTGCTCGATCACGCCCACGCGATCGCCCGGGAGATTGTTGATCACACTGCGCCAGTCTCGGTGGCGCTGACACGGCAGATGTTGTGGCGTTTCACCGGCGATCCGACGCCCTTTGATCTGATGGAAATCGACAGCGACCTCAACAAGCGACTCGGCGCAGGGCCGGATGTTCGCGAGGGCGTTTCGGCCTTTTTCGAGAGGCGCTCCCCGCAGTTTCCGGGCAAAGTCTCGACCGACATGCCGCAGGGCTACCCGTGGTGGGCGCCTCGTTGAGTGGCTGACACCATGACGCTTTCGACTGATGACTTTCGCGAAGCGCTGCAGAAGGCAGCCTGCAGGGCCTTGCCGGCAGCGGATCGAATCGAGCACCTCAAGCGCCTCTCCGCAGGCGCAACGCTCGAGACCTGGTCATTCGATGCGATCGGCGCGAATGCGCGCTGGCCACTGATTTTGCGACGCTCGCCTGGCGGCGTGCGCGCTGTTCGCACCTTGGCGTTGGCCGATGAGGCGGCGCTGGTGCGGGCCTTGCGCACGGCCGGCGCACCGGTGGCCGAGGTGGTGTACACGCTGGCTGACGAGGATGGTCTGGGCGATGGGTTCATGATGATCCGCATCGATGGCGAGACCATTCCGCGCAAGATCCTGCGCGATGCCCGGTTTGACCGGGTCCGGCCGCAGCTGGTGGGGCAATTTGCACAGATTGCTGCCGGCTTGCATGCGGTTGATGTCGCGACATTGCCGGCTGCGCTGCCGGTCTCCGGCGTGCGGCGCACACTGGATGACCTGCGATTGCGCACCGAAGCGCTCGAATCACCCCGTCCGGTCTTTGATCTGGCGATTCGCTGGCTGACGGACCACGCGCCGTCGGAAGTCCTGCCCGCGCGGCTGGTTCATGGCGACTATCGGCATGGCAACGTCATCATCGGAACCGATGGGATTCGGGCCGTCCTGGACTGGGAAATTGCGCATCTCGGAGACCCGATCGAAGACCTGGCCTGGCTGTGCCTGCCGCCCTGGCGCTTTGGTCATCTGGACCAGCCCGCAGGCGGGCTGGGTACTCGAGAGGCCCTGTTGAGCGCCTACGAAGCCGCGAGCGGCCAGGCGGTTGATCCGATGCGATTCCGATTCTGGGAGCTGCTCGGAAGCCTGCGCTGGGGCGTGAGCTGCGCCAGCATGCTCGAGTGGTTTCGCAGCGGTCGAAATCGCACGGTGGAGCGCGCGATGATCGTGCGCCGCGCCTCTGAAAATGAGATGGACATGATGCGCCTGATCTGCGGGAGGGACTGAGATGCTCGATGCACCGACACCGGTCGAAATTCTGGAGGTGGTCGCCGCCATGATCCGCGATCAGCTGGTTCCGCAATTGCCGCCTGATGCGGTCTTTCACGCACGGGTCGCAGCCAATGCAATTGACCTGGTGCGTCGCCAGCTCGAATCGGGCGAGGCCCTCGAGGCCGAGTCTCTGGAACGACTGCAGCGACTGCTCGGGCGATCGGGCGATGCGGAGTCTCTTGAGCGCGAGCTCAGTGCCCGGATCCGCACGGGTGAACTGAACGCACAAACTCCGGGTCTTCTCGAACATCTGATGGCGGTCACGATGGCCAAGATGTCGATCGACCAGCCCAGCTACGCCAGCTATCGACGCGAACTCGAACAGCACTGAACCCACCAAGGACACCCACATGGACTTCAATCTGCCGCCAGACCTGGTCGACTATCTCGCCAGGCTCGATGCGTTCATCGACGCCGAGATCCGTCCCTTGCAAGCGCAAGACGACAACGAACGCTTCTTCGACCATCGTCGCGAATGGGCTCGAACCGATTTCGAAGGAGGCGGCCTGCCGCGCGAAGAGTGGGAGGCGCTGCTGCTCGAGGCCAAGCGCCGGGCCGACAAGGCCGGCTTCTATCGCTTCTCATTGCCGAAGGAGTATGGCGGCCAGAGCGGTGGCAACCTGTGGATGGCCGTCATTCGCGAGCACATGGCGAGCAAGGGGCTGGGCCTGTTCAACGACCTTCAGAACGAACATTCGGTCGTGGGCAATTTCCCTTTCATCGTGATGCTGCGGGATTTCGGCACGCCGGCCCAAAAGGAAAAATTCATCAAGGGTTCGCTCAATTTCGAGTTGAAGATCTCCTTCGGCCTGACCGAGCCGAACCACGGATCGGACGCCACACACATGGAGACGCGTGCCGTGCGGGAAATCCGCAATGGTGTGAGCGGCTGGCGCATCGATGGTGTAAAGATGTGGACGACCGGCATGCACATCGCCACGCATTGCGCGACCTTCGCTCGCACCTCGGGCAAGGAGGGCGATGGAAAAGGCATCACCTGCTTCCTGGTGCCCACCGAGACACCGGGCGTCAAGGTCGAGGAATACCTCTGGACCTTCAACATGCCGACCGATCACCCCCGGGTGAGTTTCACCAACGTGTGGGTTCCGGATGAGGCGATGTTCGGCTCGCTCGATATGGGCCTGCCGCTGGCGCAGTCCTTCGTCCATGAAAACCGCATCCGTCAGGCGGCCAGTTCACTGGGCGCGGCAAGCTTCTGCGTCAATGAAAGCGTGCGTTATGCCCGCGAGCGCAAGCCCTTCGGCGAAGACCTGGCCCGGAATCAGGGGATCCAGTTCCCGCTGGTCGAACTGGCGACCCAATGCGAAATGCTGCGCCAGCTGATCCGTAAGACCGCCTGGGAAATGGATCAGATGCCGCATCCGGAGGTCGAGAAAAAGCTCTCCGACAAGGTCTCGATGTGCAATTACTGGGCGAATCGTCTGGTGTGCGAGGCCGCTGACCGTGCCATGCAGGTCCATGGCGGGATCGGCTATTCACGGCACAAGCCCTTCGAGCACATCTACCGGCACCATCGCCGTTATCGGATCACCGAAGGTTCGGAGGAGATCCAGATGCGCAAGGTGGCCGGCTTCCTGTTCGGCTACATGGGGCCGAACAAGCACTGAGCTTCAGAAGCGTTCGAAGGGGCCGAGCAGTCGCCACTGGCCCACTGGGAGGTTGCCCAGTGGGATTCGGCCCATTCGGATGCGGCGCAGCCCGGTGACTTTCAGACCGACCAGATCGCACATGCGCCGGATCTGACGCTGGCGGCCTTCGCGCAGCACGAAGCGCAACTGGTCTTCGTTCTGCCAGGACACCTTGGCCGGTTTCAGTGCACGGCCATCGAGTGAGAGCCCGTGGTTGAGCAGGGCCAGCGCGGTCGCATCGAGTGTGCCTTCGACGCGAACCAGATATTCCTTTTCGATGTCCGATTGCTCGCCGATCAGTTGTCGGGCGATCCGTCCGTCCTGGGTCAGCACGAGCATGCCGGTCGAGTCGATGTCGAGACGGCCTGCCGGCGCGAGCCCTCGGGTGTCGATGCGCTTTGCGGGTGAGGGTTTGCCTGCGGTGGGCTTGGGTCCGGCCACCCGCGGATCGCTCCATTGGCGATCGGGTGTGATCAGTCGAACCGCCGGCGGATAGTTGCCCTCGTCATCGGCATGGGAGACATGCCCGATCGGCTTGTTCAGGATCACGGTGATGCGTTGGGCCTGCTGCAGCTTAGCGCCCTCGGCCAGGCTGACCGTCTGGCTCGGGTGGGCGCGGCTGCCGAGTTCGGTGACCGGCTGGCCATCGAGCAGCACAAGGCCTTGCTCGATGTAGAGGTCTGCTTCACGGCGCGAGCAGATGCCCCGCTCGGCGAGCAGTTTCGAGATGCGGACGCGGCCGTCCGATGGGATGGGTTCGTTCATGTCAACCCGAATCATAAGGTGCAGCCCGATCTGCACAGCGCAAACTGCGCGTTTAAGATGGCGCGACTCTCTTGGATCAATGTGATGAATCCAGACATTTCATTCGGGCTGCGTGGGCGGCGTGCAGTGGTGAGCGGCCACCGAGGCGGCATCGGTGCGGCCGTGGCGGCCCTGTTCGAGCGAGATGGCGCGCAGGTGATCGGCCTGGATTTGCCGGATTTCGACCTCGCGGAAGTCTCCACCGTTCAGGCCCGTGCCGAGGCCCTGATTGCGCAACACGGTCCGGTCGATATTCTGGTGAATTGTGCGGGCATCACCACGCTGGGCAGTGTGCTGGAGACCGATCTGGACCAGGTTCGTCGGGTGTTCGATGTGAACTTCATGGCGCCGTACGCACTGATCCGGGCGGTGCTGCCGGGCATGATCGCGCAATCGCGCGGAGCCGTGGTCAATGTGGCATCGGATCAGGCGCTCATTGGCAAGCCGGTGAGTGCAGCCTATGGCGCCAGCAAAGCGGCACTGGCGCAGCTCACCCGCAGTGCGGCACTCGACTGGGCGGTGCACAACATCCGCTTCAATTGCGTCGCCCCGGGCAGCACCGACACCGCGATGCTGGCGAGCGTCATCGGCCAATTGGCGCAGCGCTACCCTGACCGTTTCCCGACTGCCTCGGTGGACGCCTACCGCGGCTCGGTGCCGCTGGGCCGGTTTGCCGCCACCGATGAGATTGCCGCGGCGATTGCGTTTCTGGCCAGTGATGCGGCCAGTTTCGTGACCGGTGTGATCTTCCCGGTCGATGGCGGGACGACCGCCGCATGAGCCTGAAGACAGCCACTGCGCCGTGTGCGCTGGTCACCGGCGGGAGCCGCGGAATCGGTCTGACCATTGCGACCGCGCTGGTTGCGGCCGGCTATGAGGTGATCGTGGCCGCGCGCAACACCGTTGGTTTACCGGCCCCGCTGCAATTCATGTCGCTCGACATCACCGATGCTCAAGCGGTGCGCCAGGCCATCCAGTCGCTGCCCCGACTCGATCTGCTGGTGAACAACGCAGGGCTTGCCGGGGCGAATACGCCCGATGATCCGGACGATGCCCTGTGGGCGGACATTCTCGCCACCAATCTCACGGCAGCCTGGGTGTGCAGCACGGCTGCGCTCAAGCGCCTGCCCGATCAGAGTGGGCGCATCATCAACATCGCGTCTGTGCTCGGGCTGTCGGCCGTTCCTGATCAGCCGGCCTACTGTGCTGCCAAGCACGGCCTGATCGGCCTGACCCGATCGATGGCGCTGCATGCCGCAGCGCGCGGCATCACGGTCAATGCCATCTGCCCGGGCTGGGTTGAAACCGAGATGTCGGCGCAGCGGTTCGAAGAGCTGGGCATCACGCGTGAAGAAGCAGGCGCCGGCATTCCGATCGGACGCATGAGCACGCCCCAGGAAGTGGCACATCTCGTGGTGTTTCTGGCTGGGGCCGGTGCAGCTTCCATCACCGGTCAGGCACTGGTTGTGGATGGCGGCTCGAGCGTGGCGGCCTGAGTCGATACCGCGCGGGCAGCTTTCAGCCTTGGGTGTCGTTGTGCACCGGCCTCAGGTCATAGCCGAGTCGGGGAAAGTGCACGACCACCGTTCCCACCAGCGGGTCGTGCCTGCGCACCGCGATCTCATCCTGACCGAGGTGAACCAGTTCGCCACGGACCGCATCGCGACCGTAGTCGTCGGCCCGAACACTGACCTCGCTGCCCAGTGGCGGATCGTGTTCCCAGGGCGATGAGGGGGCGGTCAATTCAGGTTCAGCGCTTTTCGCGATGGCCAGGGCATCAGCCGGCGCAAGCACCGTGGGTGTTCCATGGCCGATGGCTCTGACCCGCTGCATCCATCGGGCCATCAAGGGATAGGGTTTCAGCTCGAAGGCCAGCAGTTCGGTGCGGGCGGTGAAGAACCACAGCGGATGATAGACAGCCAGATCGGCCACCGTGGGCGCGTTGCCCAGGATCCAGTCCCGACCATCTGCCAGCATGGCTTCCACCGCAGGCAATTGCGCATGAACCAGTGGCGCATTGCGCAGTGCCGCCCTTCGCATGGTGGCGGCGTCCGGCGGCGGCAGGTTGCGCATCATCGAACGGTCAGCCTGCAGCCCTGCGGGAAGATGGTCCGTGTTCATGCCCGACACATACAGCGTGATCGGGCGCATCAGACGGTTCTCTGCCCAATAGGCGATCGCATCCGCCATGGCTGCGTGCGCTGGTGGAAACAGGCTCGGCGTGGGCACCCGCCGCTCGATTTCACGAACGATGAGGCGGGTGTCACAGTAGATGTCCGCGCCGATCTGCAGAACCGGCGTGCGCCGATAGCCTCCGGTCAGCGGCACCAGGTCCGGCTTGGGGGCGATCGGCGGGATGGTGACCGAACGCCAGGCAATGCCCTTGAAACCGAGCGCAAGCCGCGCTTTCTCGGCGAAATTGGAGAAATCGTAGTGATGAAGAATGAACTCAGCCATGCTGGATTTTCTTCAGTGCACCCTCGATACACTCACCCGACAAATTGATGGCCGGCACACCCCGAAACACGAAGGCGATCCCCGCCGCCGCCTGCAGCTCCTCGACGCTGGCTCCGGCGCGCAAGGCCGCCACCGCATGATTTTCGGCCGCCACCGAACCATTGACCAGCAAGATGGCGAAGGCAATCAACTGCGAGGTCTTGCGATCGAGGGCTTTGGGGTCGATGAGTTGCGCGCGCAAGGCCTCGATGGCCGTGGTCATTTCCGGGGCGGTCTGAAGCCCGAGCTGCACCCGGTCATCGACCCGCTTGGGCATGAAGCCGATGAGGTCCTGATAGTGCGCACGAATGGCCGTCAGCTCGGCATCGGCACCCGACGCCGCGGTATGGGTTGAATCCGGATTCATGGACAGAGCCTCATCGATTGATCTTGTTCACGCCTGCTTGACCGGGGCAAAGCCATAGAGCCGCGCGGCATTGTCGGCAAACAGGGGCACCCGCACGGCGTCGTTTTCAATCCAGGACTCGAGCGCATCGACCAGGTCGATGTCATTGGGCATGTCGGCATGGATGCCCGGATGCGGCCAGTTGGTGCCCCAGACGCAGCGGTCGGGGTGATCGCGCAGGAGGGTCTGAGCGATCGGCCTCATGTCCTCGTAGGCCGGGCCGGGTGCATCCGAGAGCCGATACCAGCTCGAGACCTTGGTCCAGGTATCGGCTCGCCGGGACAGCAATCGGTCGATGACCTTGAACCCGGGCGAATCGATGCCTTCGGAACCTCGCACACGGCCCATGTGGTCGAAGACCAGCGGCACCGGGCAGGCCATCAGGCGGGACTCGAGTTCGACCCAGTCGGCGGCTTTGGCGATGTTGATTTCGATGTGCCAGCCATGCGGGGCAATCAGCGCTGCGATCGACTCGAGATCCCGTGTGGTGGCGCCGGTCGGGAACTGGTCCATGAGCCGCGCGGCCCGAAAACCGGCGGCATTGAGCGAGGCAATCAGGGCAGGGCTGGCGTCCGGCGGGATGGCGGCCACCGCGCGCAGCCGATCGGGATGCGCCTGCACGAAATCTTCTGTGATGCGATTGTCATAGCCGTAGGGCGTGCCATGCACCTGAACGCCGCGTTCGACGCCGAGCGCCTCATGCAGCGCAAACCAGGCTTCACGGGTACACAGCGGCGGGTCGTATCGGCGATTGCCGACCAGCGGGTATTGGTCGAAGCGATCGAAAACATGCGCATGGCAATCGACCGTGCCTCGCGGCAGCGCGCGAAGCGGTTTGCGCAGACGGGCGTCGGGTGGCAGCGGCTGGGATGAGGCGGGTGCGGTCGACATGGCATCAGTCCATCGAGATGTTGGACTCGCGGGCGACCGTTTTCCAGTTGGCGAAATCCTTCTGGATGTAGGTCTCGAAGGACTTGTTGTCTGCTTCGATCAGATCGACGCCCAGCCCTGCGAAGCGCTCCTTGACCGCTGGCCTGGCCATCGCCTGCTTCAAGGCTGCCTGCAGCTTGTCGAGCACGGGTCGCGGGGTGCCGGCCGGTGCAAACAGCCCGGTGAACGTGATCACCTCGTAATCCGGCAGGCCCAGCTCCATCAGCGTCGGCACCTCAGGCTGCTGAGCGGCGCGCTGCTTCGAAGTCACTGCGAGCGCCCGAATGCGCCCCTCCCGGATATGGGGCAACGAGGCGGTGAGCTGATCCATCATCGTCTCGACCTGGCCGCCCACCAGGTCGGTGAGCGCAGGGCCGCTGCCCTTGTAGGGAATGTGATTGAGCTTCATGCCGCCCTGGCGCGCGAGCAGCTCGATGGCCAGGTGGTTCGAGGATCCGGTCCCGGCCGAGGCCACCGAGACTTGCCCGGGGCGAGCCATCGCCTGTGCAACGAACTCCCGATAGTTGCGAATCGGCGCTTTGGCCGAGGCCGTCAGCACGATCGGCACGGAATGGATCGGGCCGATGAGCGCGAGGTCCTTGATCGGATCGTAGGGCGGAGTTTTGGCCAGCGCCGGCGCCACGGTGATGGTGCCGCTTGAGCCGAGCAGCAGGGTGTATCCGTCTGCAGCGCCCTTGGCCACCGCGGCCGACCCGATCATGCCGCCGGCCCCAGGCCGATTCTCGATGACCACCTGCTGGCCCAGGATCTCGCTGAGCGCCGGCGCGATGGTGCGCGCGGTGATGTCGACATTCCCGCCGGGCGCCCAGGGCACCATGATGCGAATGGGTTTGTTGGGGAATTCCTGCGCGCAAACGACTGGATTGAAGGTCGCAAGTGAGAGGCCGCACAATGCGGCAGCGAGAAATCGAAGGCGATTGCGCGCGATGACCGGGTGCATGGTGTGTCTCCGGATGATGTAGGGGGGTCTGGCAACTGCGCCAGAAATGTACCTCAATCGCAGGCGTGCTCCATCGACAGTGGTACCGTCACCGCTCGAGACGACTGATCCCATTCTTCGAGGTGAACCGCCCATGAGCGCCCTGATCCGACGCACCACCGGACTGCCTGTGAACCTGGCCTATATCGATGCAGGTGAAGGCACGCCGATCATCTTCGTTCACGAATTTGCCGGCGACATGATGAGCTGGCTGCCCCAGGTCAATGCCTTGTCGCGCCGATACCGCTGCATTGCCTACAGCGCGCGCGGTTACACCCCCTCGGACGTGCCGACAGACCCCAAGGCCTACGGCTGGGAATTTGCGGTGTCGGACATCATCGCCTTGATGGACTTCCTGAAGATCGACAAGGCGCACCTGGTGGGTCTGTCGATGGGGGGCTATGCGGTGGTTTCAGCAGGCTATCTGCACCCGGACCGGATCCTGTCGATCGGGGTGTGCAGTGCCGGGTCGGGCTCGGTGTCGCACGGGCGCGAAGAGATGATTGCATCCAGCCTGGCGATGGCTGATCGCATCGAACGGGAAGGCACCCGCCTTGCTGTGACGGACTATGCCAAGGCGGCGTCGCGCGTCCCCTTCCTGGAGAAGGACCCGATGGGCTTCGACACGTTTTTCCAGCAGTTTGCCGGCCACGATTCGCTGGGCTCGGCGCTGACACTGCGCGGCTTTCAGGCGGCGCGCCCCTCTTTGCTGGACAAGGGCAAGGAGCTGGCAAGCATCAAGGCACCGGTGATGATGCTGCTGGGCGATCGGGACAGTGGCTGCGTGGAGCCCACACTGTTCATGTGGCGCACGATTCCCGGGGCCACCCTGGCCGTGCTGCCCAATTCGGGACATTGCATCAACCTGGAAGAGCCCGAGTTGTTCAACAGCATGCTGCTGGCCTTTATCGACCGTGTTGAAGGATCAGCGCGTCGCGCGGGCTGAGTCCTGGACACGGCGGGGCGGTGCGCCTCGGATAGAATCGCGGGTTATCTCCAGTGGATGCCGTGATTCGATGACTGCCGCCTCGCCCGCTG
>CAIXXI010000403.1 GCA_903923345.1 uncultured Burkholderiales bacterium
AGACGTCCTGCTGCGGGATGGAGCCGAACATCATCGTGATCGCCGCGCCGATGAAAAAAACAATCTCGTTGAAACTGGGCTCGGGCAGGAAATTGAACAGGTCCTTGCTGGCCGCCAAGGCGATCACCTTGTCTGCGCCCCCTGCCTGCTGGCTTGCGAACACTGCGATGATCAACAAACCGACCACCAGGATGATCATCTGAATGAAATCGGTCACCGCCACCGACCACATCCCGCCGAACAGGGTGTAGGCCAGGATGGAGACCGTGCCGATGATCATGCCCAGTTCAATCGAGATCTGGCCCGCGGACAACAGATTGAAGACCAGCCCCAAGGCAGTGACCTGTGCAGACACCCAGCCCAGGTAACTCAGGATGATGATGACCGAGCAGGCCACCTCGACCGTGCGGCCGTATCGGGCCCGGTAATAGTCGCTGATGGTCAAAAGCGTCATGCGGTAGAGCTTGGCCGCGAAGAACAATCCGACGAGGATCAGACAGGTGCCCGCTCCGAAGGGGTCCTCCACCACCGAGCCAAGACCGCCCGAGACGAACTTTGCCGGGATGCCCAGTACGGTTTCCGATCCGAACCAGGTTGCAAAGGTTGTGGTGATGATCATCACCAGCGGCAGATGCCGGCCGGCAATCGCAAAGTCTGAAGTGTTCTTGACCCGCTTGGCCGCCCACAGACCGATGGCAATGGTGACCAGCAAATAGAAAAAGACCAGAGCGAGCAGCATCGGGGCAATCTCTTCCAGAATGAATTAAAAAAACAGCCTCAGGGCGGGACAACGCGTCAAGGCTTGCCGGCAATTATGGGCCACGCCCGTGCAGCATGACCGCAACTCTCAGCGATGCGCTCGCGATCCCATTACAATCGCGGGTTTATTGCGAGCGTCACACATGCATCCCATGTTGAACGTCGCGGTGCGCGCCGCGCGCTCCGCGGGTCGAATCATCACCCGCGCCAGCCTTGACCTTGAAAGCGTCAAGGTTGCGGCCAAACAGCGCAACGATTTCGTCACCGAGGTGGACCAGGCTGCCGAAGAAGCAATTATCACGACGCTTCGACAGGCCTACCCGACCCACGCCTTTCTGGGCGAAGAATCGGGGCATACCGGACAGGAATCCGGCCAGACACCGGCACAAAAGCCGCACGAGGCGGAGAACATCTGGATCATCGATCCGCTCGATGGCACGACCAATTTCATTCATGGCATGCCGCAGTACTGTGTCTCGATTGCCTTGATGCAAAAGGGCCTGGTCACGCAGGCCGTGGTCTACGACCCGAATCGCGACGAGATCTATACCGCCAGCAAGGGCCGGGGCGCCTTCCTGAACGACCGTCGCATCCGGGTCTCCAAAGCGCTGCGTGTGGAAGGTGCCCTGATCGGCACCGGCTTTCCGTTTCGCAAGCTCAACGACCTGGATCGCTACATCCGGATGTTCAGGGCGGTCTCGGAAAAGGCGGCGGGCGTTCGCCGGCCCGGCGCAGCCGCACTGGACCTGGCTTATGTAGCCGCCGGACGCTTCGATGCCTTCTTTGAGATCGGGCTCATGCCCTGGGATGTGGCTGCAGGCAGCCTGCTGGTCAGCGAAGCCGGTGGCCTGATCGGCAACCTGCAGGGTGACTCTGACCACATATTCTCGGAGCAGGTTCTGGCCGGCACGCCGAAGGTCTTCAGTCAGATGGTGGCGATGTTCGGGGCGCTGGACTGAGGCAAGACAGCCCTTCGGATTCAACTGCCTGGCGCACTGTCTGCAGGAATGATCGCGATGTCCGCGCCTGGCACTGATTGGGATATTGCAGCCCGCAGGCGGTTGATCCGCTGCTGCACTTCGCCCATCGTCAGATCAGAGGCAAACTGCAGGAACACCTCGACATAGACTCTGGGCCCGGAACGCCGGGTGCGAATCTGGTGGAGGTGGTCGTAGTCGTCGAAGTGCTCGACCATGTGGCGCATGATCCGCAACTGCAGGGCGTCTTCCAGGGTGCTGTCGAGCAGATCACCGACTGACGACGAGGTGACCGCCCAGGCGCCATGGATGAGAAAACCCACGCCGATCAGGGCTGCCAGTGGGTCGAGATATTTGCTCCACGCCTGATGGCTGAAGACCAGGGCGAGAATCAGAGAGCTGGCCATCAGGGCATCGAGCATGGCCTTGGAAAACCACAGATG